>NZ_JAKKRM010000006.1:0-243613 GCF_025654295.1 Shewanella sp. SM23 | reverse complement strand
GAAAGAGATTGCACGATAGATTGTCCTGTATGAGCTGCAAGTTGAGCCGCCAACTGTACAAGCCGTTTGGTCCTTCGTACATCCCCTAATTTTGCGCGCTGAAAAATGCTCTGTGCCCAGAGTGATGGTTCACTTAAAAACATGGCATGTGGTATCTGAAACAAAAGGTCAGGATCAGATCAGGTTAATTAAAAATGGTTCAAAAAAATCCCCCGGGGCAAACCGAGGGATTTGTGTAGAAGAGACAGGCATGGGCAGGGCTTCAAATCTTACTTAGATTACTTTAGGCTTTTAACAGCCTATTCATCTAGGAACGATTTTAAGATTTCTGAGCGTGAAGGGTGACGCAGTTTGCGCAGTGCCTTAGCTTCAATCTGACGAATACGTTCACGGGTCACGTCGAACTGTTTACCCACTTCTTCAAGTGTGTGGTCAGTGTTCATATCGATACCAAAACGCATACGCAGTACTTTCGCTTCACGGGCGGTTAGACCTGCTAACACTTCGTGAGTGGCGTTTTTCAAGCTTTCGCTGGTCGCTGAATCCAGTGGTAATTCGAGGGTTGTATCCTCGATAAAATCACCTAAATGCGAATCTTCATCGTCACCGATTGGGGTTTCCATGGAGATAGGTTCTTTAGCGATTTTCAGTACCTTACGGATCTTATCTTCCGGCATCATCATACGCTCAGCCAGTTCTTCAGGTGAAGGCTCACGGCCCATTTCCTGTAGCATTTGGCGAGAGATACGGTTCAGCTTGTTGATCGTTTCGATCATATGTACTGGAATACGAATCGTGCGCGCTTGGTCGGCAATAGAGCGAGTAATCGCCTGACGGATCCACCAAGTAGCATAGGTCGAAAATTTGTAACCACGACGGTATTCGAATTTATCCACGGCTTTCATTAAGCCAATGTTACCTTCTTGGATTAAGTCCAAGAATTGCAGACCACGGTTGGTGTATTTCTTCGCGATAGAAATTACCAGACGTAAGTTGGCTTCAACCATTTCTTTCTTCGCACGGCGAGCTTTGGCTTCACCGATTGACATACGACGGTTGATGTCTTTTATGGCAGAAATTGCTAAGCCGGTTTCTTCTTCAACTGCTGCAAGCTTGGTACGACAACGAATGACGTCATCTTCAACCATTCTTAGGCCTTCGGCATAAGGTTTCGTTGAGGCTTTCTCAGTGTTGAACCAATCGAGGTTGGTTTCGTTGCCCGTGAAGAATTTGACGAAGTTTTTCTTCGGCATTTTGGCTTGTTCAACGCACAGTTTTAATACTAAACGTTCTTGAACACGCACGCGGTCCATCATAGTGCGCATGCTTTTGACTAAACGGTCAAACTGCTTAGGCACTAAGCGGAATTCTTTGAAGATTTCGCCGATTTCGAAGAGGGCTTTTACCGATTCAGGGTGTTCACGGCCCTTAGCTTCGATAATTTTCAGTGCGCTTTCGTAAGCGGCTCTGAGTTGACCGAATCTTTCACGAGCTTCTTCAGGATCAGGCCCTTTGTTGCCTTCTTCTTCATCTTCGCTGTCATCGTCATCCTCTTCGTCATCTTCATCGTCCAGCTCTTCTTCAGATAATTCTGAGCCGATGTGAGTGGCGGTCGGGGCGACGTCATCTTCGTCCGGGTTTACAAATCCAGAGATAATATCAGATAAGCGCAGTTCGTCGGCTTCAAATTGGTCGAATTGCTCAAGGATCATAGCGATCGCTTGTGGGTATTCGGCGACTGAACTTTGAACTGTGTTGATGCCTTCTTCGATGCGTTTGGCGATAACAATTTCGCCTTCGCGGGTCAGAAGCTCAACGGTACCCATTTCACGCATGTACATGCGTACGGGATCGGTTGTGCGGCCAAGTTCGCTTTCTACTGTTGCCAGTGCTGCGGCGGCTTCTTCTGCTGCATCTTCGTCTGTGTTGTCTTCCGACATCATCATGTCATCGGCATCGGGGGCTTCTTCGAACACCCGGATACCCATGTCATTTATCATCTGGATAATATCTTCGATCTGGTCAGAATCGACCATGTCTGCAGGTAAGTGATCGTTCACTTCTGCATAGGTTAAGTAACCTTGCTCTTTACCTTTGGCAAGCAACAGCTTAAGTTGCGACTGCGGAGTATGATCCATAGATATCATCCAAGTTGGGAAACTGTTACAACGACGGACACTTAGCATAAGCCAAGTGCCGCGCAAATCGTCAATTATAGCCGTGTGCACATATCTGTGCTAGTCACTGGGGTAGCGAATGAGGACATTTTTGCCTCAGTTTAACCCTTTCATGACTGAGATCAGCTTCGAGAGCTGCATCTTCTCTTCTTTTGTATGAGTCTGCTTTAGACTCAATTCCTGATATCGTTGTTCAATATATTGATTGTTCAACCAAACCAGGGTTTGTTTAAACTTTTCGAGCAAGTTTTCATCCGCCACTTGATGGTCCCATTGGGCCAATTTATGGAGAGTGCCGCTGTAGGGGTGCTCTCGGAATTGTTCAAGTAGTTGTGCGCTGTTTAACGTTTGCTCTCGAGTCATCTCCAATAACAGTGGCAGCAATTCTATGCCTGGCATCTGCAAGTGGGCGAGTGCGGGTTGTGGTGGTAAACCCATACCCAGTTTAGGATGTTGTACTAACAGTGCGATGGCGAGTCGCAATGGTGTTCCGCGTCCTTTTAATCCTTTACTTGCCATTGGTTTAGCTTGTTTCACGCTAAAGCCTAGCTTCTTTTTCATATCTTCTGAGCTGTTCATTCCTAACTTGTGAGCTAAGTTCTCAAGCAGTAAATTTTGCAGCACAGTGTCTTGAATTTTTTCAATTAAGATAAAAGCTTGTTTCGCTAAGTTGCCTTTATCTGTACCGTATTTTGTCGCTAACGTGTCAAATAGAAACTCGGGTAGTGCAATGGCAGAGTCCATTAAGGTTTCAAATGCATCTTTACCAATTTTACGTACCATAGAATCAGGATCTTCTTCCTGAGGCAGGAACATAAATCGCACTTGATCGCCCGGCTTTAATAATGGCAATGCTGTTTCTAAGGCGCGCCATGCCGCTTCAGTACCCGCTCTGTCACCGTCGTAACAGCAAATCACTTCTTTAGCGCTGCGCAGCAAAAGCTGAAATTGCTCTGCTGTGGTCGAGGTGCCTAATGATGCGACAGCATAATCGACGCCAAATTGCGCCAATGCCACCACATCCATATAGCCTTCAACGATCAGTACTTTGTCTGGATCGCGATAGCGCTGCTTTAGTTCATAGAGACCATAAAGCTCATTGCCCTTATGAAATATGGGCGTTTCTGGAGAATTCAAGTATTTGGGTGTGCCATCACCTAAAACTCTGCCACCAAAACCAATGACTCGTCCGCGCCTGTCGCGGATAGGAAACATGAGGCGGTCACGAAATCTGTCGTAACGTTTCCCACTGTCGTTGCTAATTAACATACCCGCAGTCAGTAACTTATCCTGCGCATCTTGATTCTGACGATAGCGGCCCAATAAGCCATCCCAACCGTCTGGCGCAAAGCCAATACCAAAATGTTCTACTACATCATCGGATAAACCGCGATAGGCAAGATAATCGATAACTTTTTGTTTATCTTGGTGTTGTCTAAGTTGGTTTTGAAAGTAAAGGCTCGCTTCTTCCATGAGTTGATATAAGTCACGACTTAAACCGTCATCATGTCGCTTGCCTGTGCCTTGTTCTCTGGGAACCTCTAATCCAAGTTGGCCCGCCAAATCTTCAATGGCATCAATAAAATCGAGTCGGTCATACTCCATCACAAAATCGATGGCGTTGCCGTGAGCACCGCAGCCAAAGCAATGATAGAACTGTTTATCACGGCTGACGGTAAACGAAGGTGATTTTTCGCTATGAAAAGGACAACAGGCCGAGTAGTTCTTACCCGCCTTTTTCAAGGGCACCTTACGATCGATAAGTTCGACTATGTCAGTGCGAGCGATTAGCTCATTGATAAAATCACGAGGTATTGCCATTGAGTGCTTAAAATCCCGCCTTGCGCGAATTTAAACAAACAAGCCGCGCATAGGCACGGCTTGTTCATACAGTGAAACGCTAATTATTGCAATTTAGCACGGATCATAGCGCCGATAGCGCCCATGTCTGCACGTCCTTGCACTTTAGATTTCAATGCTCCCATTACTTTGCCCATATCCGCCATGGCGGATGCACCTACTTCTACAATAGTTGCATCGATGAGCGCCGCGATTTCCGCCTCTGTGAGAGGGGTAGGCAGGAAAGCTTCAATAACTTGAATCTCTGCTGCTTCCACGTCGGCCAACTCGTTACGACCCGCTGCTTCAAATTGAGCAATCGAGTCACGACGTTGTTTCACCATTTTGGTTAAGACCGCTATAACCTGTTCATCAGTCAGAGATTCGCGGGTATCCACTTCAATCTGTTTGATGGCGGCTAATGCCATACGAATAGTGCTCAAGCGCGCCTTCTCTTTGGCGATCATGGCCTGTTTCATATGGTCTTTTAGCTGATCAATTAGGCTCATATGAGATTAATATAAACGTACGCGACGTGCGTTTTCGCGAGAAAGCTTCTTAGCTAAACGTTTAACTGCAGCTGCTTTTGCGCGCTTACGTGCAGTAGTTGGCTTCTCGTAGAATTCACGAGCACGCACGTCGGCTAAAATACCAGCTTTTTCACAAGAGCGCTTGAAACGACGCAGAGCTACGTCGAATGGTTCGTTTTCACGTACTTTAATAATTGGCATACGCCATCACCCCTTAGGTGTAGGTTGTTCTGGTTCAATTGCTCGAACCAAGTCTATTTAAAATGGTGCGGAATTTTATACCGAGACACCTAGGCTTGTAAAGCCCTAAAACTGAGCTCAGTCCTATAGTGGACTCAATATGGCCTGCGCGACTGGAGTAATCGAGCGCTTGCAGGTAGAATTGGCGCCCTTTAGTTAGCAATTGATGAGACACCATGCGGGTTTTAGGTATTGAAACATCCTGTGACGAGACAGGTATCGCCGTCTATGACGATGAACTGGGCTTATTATCGCACACTTTATACAGTCAGGTTAAGCTGCATGCTGACTATGGTGGTGTGGTGCCTGAGTTGGCGTCGCGTGACCATGTACGCAAAATTGTGCCGCTTATTCGTCAAGCGCTGAAAGATGCGAATACTGAAATTGCTGATCTCGATGGGATTGCCTATACCAAGGGGCCTGGCTTGATTGGTGCTTTGCTTGTTGGCGCTTGTGTGGGGCGGTCACTGGCGTTTGCTTGGGACAAGCCTGCTATTGGTGTACATCATATGGAAGGACATCTACTGGCGCCTATGCTTGAAGATGACGCGCCCGAGTTCCCATTTGTGGCCTTATTGGTCTCTGGTGGCCATTCTATGTTGGTTAAAGTCGATGGAATTGGCCGCTATGAAGTATTAGGCGAGTCTGTTGATGATGCTGCGGGTGAAGCGTTTGATAAAACAGCTAAGTTAATGGGCTTGGATTACCCCGGCGGTCCGCGTTTAGCAAAGCTTGCTGCTAAAGGTTTACCTGCAGGGTATAAGTTTCCGCGGCCTATGACCGATAGACCTGGACTCGATTTTAGCTTTTCGGGTCTAAAAACCTTTACCGCAAATACCATTGCTGCCGAACCTGACGATGAACAGACTCGAGCCAATATTGCTCGTGCTTTTGAAGAAGCGGTGGTTGATACGCTAGCGATTAAATGTCGCCGTGCACTGAAGCAAACAGGCTATAACCGCTTAGTGATCGCCGGTGGCGTGAGTGCGAATACGCGCTTAAGAGAAACCTTGGCTGAAATGATGAGCTCGCTTGGTGGACAAGTATTTTATCCCCGTGGTGAGTTTTGTACCGATAACGGCGCTATGATTGCCTTTGCAGGATTGCAGCGTTTAAAGGCAGGGCAGCACGAAGATTTGGCGGTAAAAGGTCAGCCAAGATGGCCGTTAGATACCTTGCCACCTGTGGCATAAAACGCCTTTGATGTTGATAGGTTATGTTGAGACAAAAAAACTGCGCTTATAGCGCAGTTTTTTATTGGGATAATGTTGTCACATTAAGATTTTTTAGGTGTTTTTTTACGTGAAACTTTGGACTCTTCACCTTTAAGTAACCGTTGGATATTGTCTTTATGACGAATAATGATAAGCGTCGATAGCATGGCAACGGGAATGGTAAATCTGTCGTCTAACCACCAAGTATAAAGTGGTGCAAGTAAGGCCGTCAGAATGGCTGCAAGGGACGAGTAGCGGCTAATTAAGAGTAGGACAATCCAAGATGCCATTAAGCAAATGGCTAAATCATCGCCAATAGGCGCCATAGCACCAAAAGCTGTTGCGACACCTTTCCCCCCCTTAAATCCAAAAAATATGGGATAAATATGCCCAAGGCAGGCGGCGATAGCGATAAGTCCGAGTGAGACTGCATCTATGCCCATCAGATAGGCTAAATAAGATGGTAGGGCGCCTTTGAGCATGTCGAAAAACAACACCATGGCAGCCGAACTCGCGCCGCCAATTCGCAGTACATTGGTGGCTCCCGGATTACCTGAACCCTGTAATCTTGGATCGGGTAAACCCCTCATTCTACAAACCAGCACAGCACTCGAGATTGAACCTGCCAAATAGGCGGCCAAAATCATCAAAAGTGTCAGTGTTAATGGACTCACATTGGTTTCCTTACGCGTCTTAAGGTATTATCGCGCAACAATTTAAAAAGCTGACTCAGTTGTCAATCCCGCTATAGGTTTGTGGAATAACTCGCCCATTTGAGGTTGAGATATTTTCTGAATGAGCAAATCCTTTTAGGGCGTTATCCTACTGTGGATTGGCTCGAGTAGAAAGCAAATTAGTTATCTGTCAGAAGATTGCGGATTATACAGCTAGGATCGCTTTTAGCTTATCAGACCTCATAGTAGTAAGTTAGTTGGAGAAAGCATGGATAAAGTACTTATACGGCAATTACGCGTCGATACTGTGATTGGTGTCTATGAGTGGGAAAAGACAATCCATCAGAGCCTGTTGCTAGATATAGATATGGCGTGGGATAACAAACCAGCCGCTGCGACAGACGATTATCAATATGCGCTTTGCTATGAGACAGTTTCCAATCGATTAACAGAACTTATTACTGAGCATCCAATCGAGTTAATTGAAACGGTTGCCGAGCGCGTAGCGGATTGCTTACTTCAAGAATTTAACGTGACTTGGGTGAAAGTTGTCGTGATGAAGCCGGGGGCTGTAGCCACTGCAGCGTCGGTTGGCGTTGAGATAGAGCGTTCACGTTAGATAAGAGTTTGATCAACTCGACTGTTGATTAAGAAATCATGTTTATCTTCAGATAAATTGGACATTGCATGGCACGTATTTATATCAGTCTAGGTAGTAATATCGAGCCTGAACAGCATTTGCAAGCGGGATTAATATCACTGCGAGCGTGTTTTGGGCCGCTGCGCCTATCTTCTATGTATGAAAGTGAAGCGGTAGGTTTTAGTGGCACTAACTTTCTGAATATGGTTGCTAGTGCTGAAACTGACCTTAATATTGCTGCGGTAGTTGCGCAGTTTAAGCAAATCGAGCAGAATCACGGCCGGCTTGTCGGGGCGAAGAAGTTTAGCCCAAGAACTTTAGATTTAGACCTGCTGCTTTATGACCATGTGGTATGTGAAACGCCCGTTACGCTCCCCCGTGCAGAGATAGTTAATAATGCCTTTGTGCTATGGCCATTAGCCGAGTTAGCGCCGGAATTGATTCATCCTGTGGTTGATAAAAGCTATGCCAGTTTGTGGCAAGAGTATGATAAAGAATCACAGCGACTTTGGCCTGTGATGTTTGAATGGCCCCAAGGGCTGACGTTTTAATTTATTGATAGGATTGTCATGGATACGTTTCAGGTCATTATTTTAGCGCTTATTCAAGGGCTAACTGAGTTTTTGCCTATTTCTAGTTCTGCCCACTTAATTCTGCCTGCTCAGCTTTTAGGCTGGGAAGATCAAGGTTTGTCATTCGACGTGGCGGTGAATACGGGGTCGTTATTTGCTGTGGTGATTTATTTTAGACACGAGTTATGGACTATGTTTAATGCTTGGATTGCAAGCATTTTTAAAGGTCAGCAATCCGAAGACAGCAAGCTGGCATGGTGGATTATTCTGGCGACGTTACCCGCTGTATTTTTTGGTTTTATGGCTAAGGATTTTATTGCAACTCACCTACGTAATACAGAAGTTATCGCGGTCACGACAGTCGTTTTTGGTTTATTATTGTGGTGGGCAGATAAGATGTCGCGCCGCGATTTAACAATCTATCAGACTGGATGGCGCAAAGCCTTGTTAATTGGTTTCGCGCAGGCGCTTGCCTTAATCCCTGGAACTTCACGTTCTGGCGCCACTATGACAGCGGCGCTAATGCTAGGTTTGAGTCGAGATGCTGCGGCTCGCTTTTCATTCTTAATGTCAGTGCCTGTGAGCTTAGGCGCGGCAATTTTAGTCGGTAAAGATTTGGCGGAAAGCGCGCTGCCAATTGATTATCAAGCATTGATCTTAGGCACTTTGATTTCCTTTGTTGCAGCTTATGCATGTATTCACTATTTCTTGAAAATCATCAGCCGCATGGGAATGACCCCGTTTGTTATTTACCGTTTGGCACTGGGTGCTGTGCTGTGTGGATTTATTTTTTTGTAGTCATTCCAGCTTAGTCATCATAGTGAAATTATGAATAATAGAATCGGGTCAAGTACCCGATTTTTGTTTTTGGAGCTTCCTCATTTTTCTGAAGCTTAACTTATTTTTGGAGCTTTATATGGGTCTCGAATATCAGTGTCCAACCTGCGGACTTGCGTTAAAACAACACAAAGCCTCCCAAGGTTTTTATTGTGCAAATAAGCATCATTTTGATCGAAATGAGCAAGGTTATTGGGTTTTTACTAAACCACAACGCCAAAAGCCGACAGGGGATTCGCGCGAGCAAGTTAGGGCTAAGCGTTTTCTTCTCGAATCAGGCATCTTTTCGCCTTTAATCGATAAATTGGCTGAGATAATCACCGGCTCTATCAAGCCTGACGCTTGTTTATTGGATTATGAATGCGCTGAGGGCTTCTATTTGCGTGCTTTAGCTTCCAAGTTGGCAGAGGTCGAAAATCCGCGAAACGTCCAGTACGTGGGTGTAGCAGACGCAGAAAATGCTATTTTTGCTGCAGCAAAAGCGCAGACTCCTGGGATCTTGTGTTTAAGCTCTTCTAAAAAATTACCCTTTGCCGATAATTGTGTGGATTTTATTACTGTTATTGATAGGCCGTTAAAGGGAAAAGAGTCTGTCAGGGTATTGAAAGATGATGGGACCATGTTACTGGTTATGCCTGGGCCACGACATCTATGGCAACTCAGAGAATATATTTATTCCGACTTGGCTGAAAAACCTTTCCAAGTGAATTTACCCTCAGCATTATTGGTAAAAGAAACTCAGTCACTGCGCTTTACTTTATCAGTTACAGGTGAACAGGCATTAACGTTATTGGATATGGCACCCTATGCGTGGCGTGCAACTGACAAGATGAAACACGATATTCAAGCTAATCATTTTGAGTCGCTAGAAATTGACTATGTATTAGTCTTAGCACATAAACGCGTGAGTGAATCGCTATAGGTTAAAACTTGCAGTCGATGCGGTTAATTTTAAAACAATTCATAGGCTTAGCTAGATGGTTTTTTGATGTTTTAAAAGGCTATATTACTCAAGTCTATGATTCTGTTTGACGTTTTTATGTAATTTTTATGTTGGATAGGCTGAAGGTGTTATTATTTTTAACTTTAGGCCTATTTGTTCAGTGACAAATACAACCTTCTTATTGCCTTTGTTTCCCATATAGCCTCGATTTTTTTATCTATAGCTGTGCTTTAAATTAATAGCTTTCATTTCCCATGAATACATTTTTTATGATAAATGAGGCTGATTGTTAGGGATGCTTAAAAACGCAAACGAGAAGTTTAGATTAATAACGCGACTTTATTTAAAAGAGGGATAGCACTCGTTTATACAGAAGTATGCCAAGGCTAACTTTTAGGGGGGAGGTAGGCGAATCGCCTTTAACATGTCTTTGGAAGTTTAAAATCAATTTAGCGATTTTGTATTGCCGCATTCGCTATTCTTTGCATGGCAATCTTGAATTGTAGGTATAAAAAAAGGCTTAGATTGATGTGCTTATCGCTTTCATCTTTCTTAAGCCTTTTGTCTTAACTTACTAAATAGTAAGCTAAATTACCTTTCATTACTTCTTGTAACGAGAAGCAACGTTGTCTAAACGGTCGTTTGCGCGTTTAGCTTCTGCTTGTGCGTCCATAGATGCTGCTTTTGCATCTTTAACGTCTGCAGACAGTTTGCTTTGCTCTGATTTCAGAGAACCAACATCAGCTGACAATTGATCAACTTTGTTGCCCAGAGTTGCAACGCTTTCTTCCAGAGCAGTAGTGTTCGCGCAACCACCTAGTAGGGCAGTCATTGCTAAACCAGCAATCATCAGTACTTTTTTGTTCATTGTAAAAAATCCCTTAAAATAGGTTGGATTTGAATGTTTCGTTACTTTGTAAGCGAAACTGCCTAATTATGACATAGCTATTTTAATTTGCTACGAATATTAATGTGTTTAACCACTATAGGCATATAAATTTTTTTTAAAAGCTTTTTTTCTATGTGATATCGACATTTCTAATCGTAAAAAGGGGCATTATTCACCATGCAGTGATGCACGACTTACAAATCCTTTACAAATTAATGGTTGTCCATCGGCAGTTTTGTTTGCATTTTTTGTTTAAACTGACTGACGGCTTCAACTCGATGTAAATTTAAGGCTTGTTTTATCTCTGCGCCTTGGAAACCAGTGGCAATGATGGCGGCAATATCGACATTATTGGCGACAGTGAAGCACTGAGTTAAATACTCTCCCTGAGGATATGGGATGTTTTCAAATCCTGTGCGGCCGCGCATATCTGCGGTGCAAGCTAATATAAGTTGCGTTAAGCGCTCTGGTTTACGCCAAAAGTCAGCTTTATCGAATATTTTAACGATAGTTTCGGCTCTGAGCTCGAATGCCTGATGGACGTTCTGATGTTGGTCGCTGACGAGCAACGCCAGATCGCGTGCCTCATTCGGTACTCGTAAACGTGTACAGAGGGCTTTTATGAGTGGCAAGCCTTTTTGGCCGTGGCCGTGATGCTTTGGTAAATGCTCTTTTGGACTCAGTGCTTTACCTAAATCATGCACTAGGGCGGCAAACCGAACGCTTTTATCCTCAGTGAGCAGTGCGGCTTGAGCGAGCACCATTAAGGTATGCACGCCAGTATCTATTTCAGGATGCCATTTTTCAGGTTGAGGTATGCCAAATAAGGCGTGAATTTCAGGGAACAGGACTTCGAGTGCGGCACATTGGTGCAGTACCTCAAAAAAGACCTCTGGGTGAGGTCCGCCTAAACTTTTATCAACTTCTTGCCAAACTCGCTCCGCCGTTAAAGCGCTAAGCTCATTGCTTGCGCTAATTTGACGCATCAGTGCCAGGGTTTCTGCGGCAATTTGAAATCCTAAGGCATGAAACCTTGCGGCAAAGCGGGCGACGCGTAACACTCGCAGTGGATCTTCAACGAAAGCATCCGACACATGGCGTAACAGGCGCGCGTTAATATCCTCAATACCATTAAAAGGATCATATAAGTTGCCCTTTTCATCTTGGGCGATCGCATTGATGGTTAGATCTCGGCGCAACAAATCTTGTTCTAAAGTCACATCAGGGCTGGCGTGGCAGCTAAAACCACCATAACCCAGACCAATTTTTCGTTCGGTTCGGGCTAAAGCATATTCTTGTTGATTTTTGGGATGTAGAAATACGGGGAAATCTTTACCCACTTGGCGGTAACCCTGTTGCAGCATTTGTTCTGGTGTTGCTCCAACGACAAGGTAATCTTTATCTTTAATGGGAAGATTGAGCAGGCTGTCACGTACAGCACCGCCGACGAGATATATTTTCACAGGCAAGATTCGGCTAATGTGTCATGAACATAGCTTATCACGCTCATTAAGATGATGGATAAAGTCGTCGCGAGATATTTGCGCACTTATCTGTCACATTGATGTTGCAGATATTTTGACAATAACATTGGGACGCTTTAACGTGGGGCGTTATTTTTAAATTAGGATGATTGGTGGTATGTACAAGGCCTTTTACGGACTCAGCGATAACCCTTTTTCAATTGCACCCAATCCCCATTATTTGTTTCTGAGTGATAGGCACAGAGAGGCGTTAGCCCATTTAACCTATGGGTTAGGGGAAACGGGCGGCTTTGTGTTGTTAACAGGGGAAGTCGGTACGGGTAAAACAACAGTATCTCGTTGTTTGCTTGGGCAATTGCCCGACAATACCGATACTGCTTTTATCCTTAATCCGTCGTTAACTGAGCTTGAATTACTCGCAACGCTTTGTGATGAGCTTAAGATTTCCTACGGCGATAATCCTACACTCAAGCAATTGACTGATCACTTGAGCCGTTTTTTACTGGCGAATCACAGCAAAGGTCGTAATACCGTGCTCATTATCGATGAAGCACAGCATTTACGTCCTGAGGTGCTGGAGCAATTGCGTCTTCTGACTAATTTGGAGACGGACACTAAGAAGTTACTGCAGGTGATTTTAATCGGTCAGCCGGAATTACAGCTGTTATTGAAGCGCCAAGAATTGCGTCAGTTAGCCCAGCGGATCACGGCTCGTTATCATTTATTGCCGCTCAATGAAGATGAAATCGCCCTCTATGTGCTGCATCGTTTGCAGGTGGCAGGGCGGTTTGAGCCTTTATTCACCCGTAAAGCCGTTAACGTTTTGCAGAAATACAGTGGCGGCATCCCTCGATTAATTAACCTCTTATGTGAACGTTCACTGATGGCAGGCTATGCACAATCGCGGGTGCCCATAGATCATCATATGGTGCGGCAAGCCGCGGCTGAAGTATTAGGTGAAGAAGAACCGACTCAAAATAGGTATTTGTGGCCGACAGCAACCGCTGCGGCGTTATGTGTTGCGTTTGGTGTGTCTTATTGGTTATTTACTGATAAGTCAGTCAATACGGCGCCAGCGTCCAATTTGGTTACTGAGTCTGTGCCAACAAATGTGGCGTCATTAAATGCTCAAACCTTGGGTGGTGAAGGCGTCGCTGATAAGTCAGTAAAACCGACTAATCAACCAAGCGGTCAGACTTCCATTCCCGATCCTAATCAACGTCTGTTAAACGAGGCGATTAATCAGAGTCGCAATATCGATACTGCTTTTGCAGGTTTGTTTAGCGTGTGGGGCAAAGTGCCCTATAAAGGCTTGACGGCTTGCCAATCGGCGGTTGAGCAAGGATTAGCTTGCTATCAACAGCAGGGTAACTGGATGTCACTGACTCGGCTTAATTATCCGGCTGTCGTGTATTTGGTTGATGACAAGCAACAAGATTTTTATGGTGCAGTGCTTGCGGTAGAGGGGGAACAATTACTGATGCAACTGGGTGAGCAGCAACTTTGGGTTGATAGAGCTTGGTTTAATCAACATTTCAGTGGCACCTTCGAAATATTATGGCAAGCACCTAATTTGCCTATGATGGATATCAGTCAAAAATCGAGTCCTGGTCAATTACAGTGGTTAGAGAATGCGTTAGCCCATGTGAATGGTCGTAGCCCCCGTCGGGTTAATCAATTTGATGTGCAATTGGAAAATGATCTTAAAACCTTCCAAAGTCAGCATGGATTAAAAGCCGATGGTATTGCAGGGAATCAAACATTAGTGAGATTAAATTTGTATTTAAGTCAGCAAGGCCCACGGTTAACTGATGATGGGGCGCGCAGCTGATGTCCATTTTACTCGATGCCGTAACCCGCAATAAACAACAGCAACAATCACCGTTACCTGATGCTGTGATGACGCCAAGGGCGAATTATCCACAGCCACGTAAATCGGGTGTGCCGATAGGAAAACTGTCTATATTAGTCGTTGCAGTTGCCGCAGGAATTGGTGTGGCTTGGGGATTAAGCGTTTGGGATAAAACTCGACCTCCCCAAAGTGATACTGTGGCAGTGGCTAACGTACTACCATCAACTTCATCATTGCCCGCTTCGACTGCGATTAAAAATGAGCTTCAGTCTACGGTAGGAGCTGCCTCTGAGCTCCAAGTTGAGCCCAGGGCTGCTTCAGGTGTTCGGCTTGCTGGGAAAGTGGCGCTTCCTCGGACGCAGACTTTACCCGAGCTAACGGTATCGCCGCAATTTCAGGCTGAGACTGTAGTATCAAATGTGCCTCAAATGAATGCTAGCGCGAATATAACGACCAATTCTGTTGGCATGCCGGCTCAAAGGGATAGCAATTCGGGTTTTAGTGATTCAAGCTACGCAGATTATATGTCGACGTCAGCCCAAGTCGATGCGGCAAGTCAGGAAGCGGTTGTGCCAGCAGAGACGCAAGCACAGCAGCCTATGATGTTAGGTGCTAATGCCAATGAGTCTGGTCTAGCGAGTCTTGAAGCCCTGCGTCAGCAAGTCAGTGCCGCGGCGGAAGATGTCGGTTTAGAGACCAATAAAAGTCGCGATGAAGATAAGTTAGTGGCTTCCTTTCAAAATGCATTAAAGGATGTGGAATATGTTAATGCTGCAGAGACGAATGTCACTGAAGCTAAATTAGATCCTATTCCTAAAACTGCTGCGGATGAAATTCCGAAATACGGCCAATTACCTGCAGGTCTGCAATTGCAAGTGCCTGAATTTAATATCGTTGCTCATGTTTATTCCAGCGACCCTGCCCAGAGATGGCTGAATGTAGACGGTGCCGAGTTACAAGAAGGGGATATGATTGCTGGTAAGCTGAAAATCATCTCTATTCGTCCAAGGGACATAGTATTAGATATTCAAGGAACCCAGTTTAAGGTGCCCGCAATCTAATCAGGTATTACGATAAGTCATGCTAGCGGTTATTTGTGGTAACAATAAATAAGTCGTTGATAAAAAAGGCGCACTAGGCGCCTTTTTTGATCTTAGCCAATCTCAACTTAATCAAACAGTCTGTTGGCTAAGAATAGGGTCAGTGCGTAACCGACGCTGTAGCAGAGGAAAAGTGCAGGAACATATTTCAAGTAGCTCACAAAAGTCAGTTCTTTCACTTTACTCATGGCTACAATACCTGATGCTGAACCGATAATCAGCAGTGAACCACCGACTCCGACGCTGTAAGTCAAGCCAAGCCATTCAGGAGTACTCAGTACTGGATTGGCTTTTAACAATGCCGCCGTTAGCGGTACGTTATCAATTAAGGCTGAGCCCATACCCGTGACGAAGTTAGAGATGTTTGGATTAAACTGAGTATAAGCTTCAGTCAACATGTCTAAGGTGCCAATTTCTTTAAGCATACCAACGAGCAGTAAAATACCTAAGAAGAACAACAGGGTGTCGTATTCAACTTGGCGAATATACTCTAGGATCTTGATTTCTTCTTTATCACTGCGCGTGGTATGGCCAATCAGGAACATAATTGATAGACCCGTTAAGAAGGTTAACACTGGCGGGATACCAAACAATATGTTGAGTAGCATGGTCATTAAAATGGTGCAGAAGAAGACGAGGGCAATCAATACATCAACGGTTTGATAAGTATGTTTGATTGGCGTCGTGCTCACAACACCTTCGGCTTTGAGTGAGAATAGGGTTGCCAGTAAAATCACGCTGACGGCTGAAGGGATAAACAACATCAATAGTTCAGACATATGCACATGTCCAGCTAAGAAGATCATCAGTGTCGTCACATCGCCAGTGATCAGGGCTACACCGCCTGAGTTCACCGCGAAGATAATCAACACTGCCATTCTACGGCGCATTTGCTTATCGAGTTTAAAGGTGGTTAATAAACCTAAAGACACTAACGTCGCGGTGACGTTATCACAAAATGCTGAGAGCACGAGTGCAAATAGAGCGACTTGGATCATTAACATACGCACTGATACTTTCTGCGGAAACAGCTTTTGCACCATGATTTGGATCATACCCTTAGCATTCAAATATGCTACGAAGGTCATGGTCGACATCAGAAAGAGCCAAAGTGTGGCAATCTCGAGCAAATTTTCATTGAGCTGATGGGCAACGATTTTCTCATTAGCCGGTTCCCCTGCAGCCATAAACAGCGCTACCCAAGAGATACAACCAAAGAATAAGGTGGTTTTTGCTTTATTAAGGTGGGTCACTTCTTCGAAAATAATACTGAGCAATGCGAGCACGGCCAGTAAGATGAGAAAGGTATTTAACATAACTGCAATTCCAACTGCTGTTTTGATGTCGTAGGGCGACTTGAGTCAACCTAAAGATTGGGCATATCAAGGCTAAATTAAGCTAGCCGTGTTAGCGCGTGCGGATCAGAACATAATGGGCTAGAGAACGCAACTGTTAGCTGTAACTCAATTTAATGCTTCTTTGTGATGTCTATCTCATGCTTTTGGGTTGCTAATTAGTTTTATATATTGGTTATTGTGATTATTGTAGCGTTATTAACTGTATTGTTTGATTTGATTACCGCGTTAAAAGTGAGATCTACGATTAAAGTCTAATCAGTTAGTTTGCATATTCTTCAATTAATTTTTATTCAGGTCGTTATTCCTGAATTGTCATGCCTATGTAGGCAGGCATTTTTAATGCTTGCTTTTTGAATGAGTGCCACTCGGAAGTAGGGTGCTCTTAGCACTCAGTCCTGCAGAATTCTGCGTCTTGAGCTTGTTTGGGTATCAATACTGGATATTGTGTTTTTGAAGTAGAGGAAAATGAGATTTGTTATCTGGAGTCTTTTGCTTTTAGGCTCACTCGTTTGGTTAATATATTGTGGCAAGCAGCTTATTGCGCTGGGCGTGATGGGGTGGCCTTAGCACGTTATTGAGCATATCCACTTGACCTTACAATTCATGGAGGCTGGGATAATATTTAAATCGGCTTTAGGTTCTAAAAAGTCTGATCGTTATTAAAGCGACACAAAGCTAACTAAATCGAATAAAAGCAAAGGGACGCATTGGCGTCCCTTTGTTATGTTTAAACGGCTTAAATACTAAAGCTTAGGCTTAGCTTGCCGCTTTCATGCTAGCCAATACGCGATCAGCCGCTTCTAAGGTTAAGCGCATCTCTTCTTCGCCATGAGCCATTGACAGGAAGCCAGCTTCATAGGCACTTGGCGCTAAGTAAACACCTTCATCTAGCATGCCGTGATAGAAAATACGGAACTGTTCGATATTACATTGGGTCACTTGATCGAAACGAGTGATCTCGAGTTGTTCCGTGAAGAAGAAACCGAACATGCCACCAACATAGTTGATCGCCATTGGAATACCGTGCTTATCCGCAGCCGCTTTAAAGCCTTCTGCAATACGTTTGGTTTTCGCGCTCAGTGCTTCGTACAGACCTTCTTCACACAGGGCTTCCATTTGTGCCAGACCCGCTGACATCGCAATGGGGTTACCCGATAACGTACCCGCTTGGTAAACCGGACCCGTAGGGGCGATAAATTGCATCACATCTTTACGGCCACCGAAAGCCCCCACTGGCATACCGCCACCAATCACTTTACCAAGTGTGGTTAAGTCTGGTGTGACGCCGTAGTAACCTTGAGCACCACTTAGTGATACGCGAAACCCTGTCATCACTTCATCGATAATCAACAGCGCGCCAAACTCATCACACATATCACGCAGGCCTTGAAGGAAACCTGGGACAGGTGGAATGCAGTTCATGTTGCCAGCAACGGGCTCGATGATGATGCAAGAAATCTCAGTTGGATACTGTTCGAACAGGGTTCTAACTGAATCTAAATCGTTATACACAGCGGTTAAGGTGTGCTTGGCAAAATCTTCAGGAATACCGGGTGAGCTAGGTTGACCTAACGTTAACGCGCCAGAACCGGCTTTCACTAACAGGCAATCTGCGTGGCCGTGGTAGCAGCCTTCAAATTTTAAGATCTTGTCACGATTGGTAAAACCGCGTGCTAAACGAATGGCGCTCATAGTGGCTTCAGTGCCTGAACTCACCATACGCACTTGCTCGATAGAAGGCACCATAGAGATGACTTTTTCGGCCATTTGCACTTCAAGCTCAGTTGGCGCACCAAAAGATAAGCCATTTTCTACCGCTGCTAATACAGCTGCACGGATTTTAGGATGGTTGTGGCCGAGGATCATCGGGCCCCAAGAACCGACATAGTCGATATAAGCTTTGCCATCGGCATCGTAAATATAAGCGCCGTTAGCTTTTTCAATAAACAGGGGCGAACCGCCTACACCATTAAATGCACGAACCGGAGAGTTAACGCCGCCGGGGATGGTTTTTTTAGCCTGTTCAAATAGCGCTTCGGAACGGGTCATGTTTAGTCCTTAAAGTCTGTAGCCAATTAGCGATCGGCTTTACGTGAATACCAATTAACCGGACACTCATATTTTTCGAGTTGATTATCAACGCCGAGTGTCAATGCAAACAAAGCCATGCGAATTAACAGCCCATTATCTGCCTGTCTGAAGATGGCGAGATTGGGATGGCTGTTCAAATCATTATCTAACTCATTGGCTTGCGCGCGTGAATCCCTTGGAAGCGGATGCATAATGACAGTGTTAGATTTGCAATGCTGAGTGTAAATACTGCGATTTAAGCGGAACTTGCCGCGATACTTATTTGCTTCTTCCTGTGAAGGGAAGCGTTCTTCTTGAATGCGAGTGAGATACAAAATATCTGCTTGATCTAAATGGCCTTCAAGTTGGTCGGTTATTTTGATGCTATGGCCAGCATTTTCAATGTCGGAGATCACATAATCAGGCATAGCTAATTCAGCGGGTGAAATCAGTGTGAAACTGATGTTTTTATACATGCAGAGTAAGCGCGACAGTGAATGCACAGTACGGCCAAATTTTAAGTCGCCGACCATAGCGATGTGCATGCCATCGATACCGCGGCCAGCACACTTGAGTTCTTTTTGGATAGTGTATAAGTCGAGCAAGGCTTGGGTCGGATGCTCGTTCGAACCATCGCCGCCGTTGATCACTGGGACGCGGCTGCCTTCAGCAAACTCTTTGACCGAGTAAGAGTCTGGATGGCGCATGGCAATGACATCAGAATAGGTGGATAACACCCGCGCCGTATCGTACAGGGATTCACCTTTAGATAAAGACGATGAAGCCATGCCTGTGGTTTCACGTACATGGCCGCCGAGCAAGTTAAAGGCACAGCCAAAACTCACGCGGGTACGGGTACTCGGTTCGAAAAACAGGTTACCTAAAATGGCGCCATCGAGCACATTATTGCGCTTCTCTCGAAGTGCATAGGGCATCATGCGGCTAGCGACATTAAAAATAGTTTGGATTGAGTCAAGATCTAACTGGTTTACGGAGAGGATATGGGATCCTTCGAACTGATTCATCAGCCTGTTTTCCAATTTGCTAGGGGGCATTTTAAGCTGCGGTATCGCGCTTATCTGCCCTGATGTTATGTAGGGTGGCTGAGGCGCGATTGTAGCAGAAGCACAGGGGCAACGAAATAGCCACATTGCCACTGTGTTAGATTTTTGCGATGAAGCCCAAAGCTTTTAATCTGCCGCCTTAGGTTTGGCATCAAGGTTTGGCATCGATATTAGGTTTTGCATCACTATCAGATTTTAAATTGATATCAGGTTTTAAATTGATGTTATTAATTGGCATTAGGCTTGGCCTGAACGAATCTCCTGTTGTAGGTTCGACCAACTGATCACCCCAACCACATTGTCTGGTGTATCTTGATAGATAAACACCTCACCGCAGCGTTTGGGCGACAATAGTGAATAGACTTCATTGAGGGTGGTGCTGTCGCTTAGCCCTTGCATGGGATGGCGTGATAGCGTGGTACTGTCATCATAGGATTGCATTTCAAGACTAAGCATTTCGATAATGCCATCGGCATTGCGGACTAGCACAGGGCGACCTTCGGCGCGTTTTAGCACTTCGAGTAACAATTCATCGTTGTTATTGACGATAACAAAGCGTTTATCCATTAAGGCTCGCACGCCTTTTTTCTGCAGTGCTAAATTCACGGGGGCGACCTTATAACCTAGTCCCATAATTTCTAATTGCTTAAAGAAAATGGAGTCTGTCTTAAAACCCTGATAAGCAATTAAAAAAGCCGGAATTGTTACAAACATTGCCGGTAAAATAATGCTGGCGTCATTAGCCATTTCTAACAGGGCGACTAAGGCGGCCAGCGGCGCGCTTAAACACACGCCCATCATGGCTGTCATGCCGATTACAGTGTAAAGCCCTACATAAGGGGCGATGGAGGGAAATAAGATAGCGCTGATCAGCGCCAAAATCGCCCCGAGCAGCGCGCCGATACCATAAAGTGGACCAATCAAACCACCGGGAATACCTAAGCCAATCGCCGCAATAGTGGCGATGGTTTTGGCAAATAACAGGGCGATTAACAGCAACAGGCTTGGATGTTGGCTAATGGCTTCGCTAATGGCGAGATCGCCCGTGCCAAGGGCTTGCGGCAACACGAGACCGATTAGTGTGGTGACACTGCCCGCCAGTAATAGTCGGTAAATCAGTGGCCAGTTTTGCCCCGTCGCGGTAACTTTTAAGAGTGAGTAATTAAACAGCGCCGCAGCGCAGCCTAATACTACGCCGCCGATGGCGAGAATAGGGTAGTGATCTAAGGGAATGTGGATCACTTGAATACGGTCAAATTCGTGCACATTACCAAACACCAGTTGGCTTGAAACTGCGCCACAAATTGCTGATAGCATAATTGGGAAAAAGTAATGGATTTTGTATTCACGTACTATCACTTCGAGTACAAAAATCACCGCCGCCAAGGGCGCGTTAAACGTTGCGGCAATCCCTGCTGCAATGCCACTGGCACACATGATGCGTACGCTATTATCGGGAAGATTGAATTTTTCAGCAAGAAAACTGGCGCTGACAGCACCCAGATGAATGGCTGGACCTTCACGGCCGACTGAGAAATTTGTGCCAAGGGCAAAGAGTGCTTGAAAAAATTGCCCAGCGGCGGATTGTAGGGGGATTTTACCATAATGCAGTTTAACTCTATGTAACACATAGGCTATTCCCATACGTTTGTAGCGTTTGGAGCCTAATTTCGCCACTATCCAAATTAATATTGCGCCTAAAAGGGGTAACAGGGCTCGCCAGTCGGCGACGTTCCCCGTAAAATCCTGCGCCTGTATTTGGGTGTAATGATTAGCCCAAACGAGCAAGAGTCGAAACAGTAAGATCACACAGGATGCAAAAATAGCAAATAACAGTGCCAGTATGCACAGCTGTGCACTAATGCGGGCTTGAGATAAATGGTCACGTAGCTCATTGGTTAAATACTTTTTGGCTGTGACTATGGCATGTTGGATAGCGACTTTATTTATCGTTAATTGCACTACATTGGCCTGAGTTGTATTGTATCGAACTCGTTCTTGAGTTGATTGTATTTTATATAAGGGGCTGTTACCTAATGCCAAATTATCATCGTTGGCTAGATCGGCTGCAAGTGATGGATCTCAAGTATCGTCCATCTTCAGTGTATTTATCGCTTTTAGTGTTAGTTTCTATTCTTTTTGGGGCTTGGATAAGTTTTCTGCTATTAAGCAGCGATGAGCCTGTTGTTAAGCATATCAGCAGCAAGACTCAACGCTTGACCGCTGAGTTAGAGGCACAGACCCAACTACTTGCGACCCGAAATTTAGAGCTGTCCGTCGAGCGCGAAGCTAATACCCAAATGCAAGAAATGTTTGGCCAGCAAATGAAAAAGCAAAAAGAATTGGAGCATGAGCTGGCATTTTACCGCAGCATTATGACACCGGATGATAATGCTGAAGGTGTTGCTATTCACGGACTTGAAATGACGCCGGGCGCTTTGGCCGATGAATATCATCTCAAGTTGGTGTTGACTCAGTTGCAAAAGCGTAAGCAAGCTATTCAAGGTCGAACTGAATTGACGCTCATTGGTGTGCAAGATGGAAAATCTGTTAGCTTGAGTGTGAACAAACTCACGGGTTCTAAGTTGGAATTTGATTTTCGTTATTTTCAAGTCATAGATACCAAGGTCACTGTTCCTGCTGGCTTTAATTTACAACAAGTGAAAGTCAAAGTGCTGGTGCCTTCGAGCCGCTGGACTAAGAATTCGCAGACCGAACATGTCTATAGTGCCCCTGAGTTATTACAGGGTGAAAAAGAACCACGGGTAATACTTGAACAAAACAGTCAGGTAAAGGATAATTTGCCCCAGAAAACTGATGTAAGAGGTAGTAATGACTGATCAAGCTGATACAGCAATGCCAATCCAATTTACCGATGCGGCAGCCGCTAAGGTGAAAGGTTTGCTGGAAGAAGAGCAAAATCCTGAGCTTAAGCTACGAGTCTATGTGACTGGTGGTGGTTGTTCTGGATTTCAGTACGGCTTTACCTTTGATGAAAAGGTCAATGACGGCGATTTTACGATAGAAAAACAAGGCGTTCTCTTGGTTGTTGATCCTATGAGCCTACAATATTTAGTCGGTGGTGAAGTGGATTACACTTCAGGACTGGAAGGTTCTCGCTTCTTCGTGAAAAACCCTAACGCAACCACAACCTGTGGTTGTGGTGCCAGTTTCTCTGTGTAAAAAGTTTTTCTGTTTAATGATGACTAACTTTGCATCTTTTTAGGTGTGGAGTGAGATCAAAAAAGCCGTCGCAATGACGGCTTTTTGTTGGGCTAAATTTATTTTCTACAAGAGCTTAGCTCATGATGTTCAGGTTAAGCTTAGGTTTAAACCATGCCTTTACTTTTTTATCAAAGGCTATCCAAACTTGCAGTAATGACAAGACGATCAAAGCGATAAAAATCACATAGTCAGGCAGTTTTCCCTGCCATTCACCTAGGTACACTGTCGTTGGACCTACCACTAAGTTGCCCGGATCGTACATGATCACTGGCAGCAGGCTAATCAATCCAAGCTGCACGACTGTGTAGCCGCGCAGCATGATAAGCCCTGCTTTTTGCCGACCGATAATGGCAATCACCATCAGGAGGGTTAGCAGACAAAATAACCCCCCTTGTTTAGCGATTAAGCCACTCACTGACGCAACAACATACACTAGCAATAGGGCAATGAGTCGTTTCGGAAAGTGCTGACTCAGGGCTGTACTTGCCTCTGGTGTCGGTATCGCCGATTTTTGCTCGCTCATAGGCATTCTCGTTTAGCGATAGCGATTAGTGGCTTTGCTTAGGCGCTAATCTTTGATCTAACTCATAAGGCGGGATTACCACACCTAAATCATCTAATACTGGGAATACGGCGACAAAGAGGTCGTCATCTTCCATGCCTGGCACCCATCTTTCGTGAAATTCGTCGAGTGGAATCGCTAATGTTTGGCAATCACTCCATTCATCCACAGCCCAAGAATCAGCGGCTTCTTCGGTTGGCCACATTGGGATGCAATCTTCTTCTTCAGTGGTTAACATCACGCAACCGTCTTGATCTTGTAATGTCCAAAGTATTTTGTGTTCTTTAACTTGTTCAACGAGGTAATCGTAACGGGCTTCTGGCGTCATTGCTGCTGTCTCAGCGAGGTTTTTAACAGTCTTGCTCATGAAAAATATCTCTTTTGCTTGGATAGGGCGAAGCCTGTTGTGTCTCTAATGTAAAAACCTAGGGCACAGCAAAATTCGCCAGTTGGCTAAATGGTAACATTAGAGCGGGATTAGAAAAAGAACAACAGCGCCAAGAGAGCGCTGTTGTGTTAGATCTTTGGCTTTTATTCTACCGAGCGGAAGTAGCGATAGATAAAGCCTGCCAAAATGGCGCCGACAATCGGTGCTACCCAGAACAACCAGAGTTGTGATACCGCCCAGTCACCGACAAACAGTGCAGGGCCTGTGCTACGCGCTGGGTTTACTGAAGTATTGGACACAGGAATACTAATAAGGTGAATTAAGGTTAAACCTAACCCTATGGCAATTGGGGCAAATCCCTTAGGTGCTCGCTCATCGGTGGCGCCTAAAATAATAATCAAGAAGAACAGTGTCATAACGATTTCGCAAATCATCACCGACAGCATGCTATAGCCACCCGGTGAGTGCTCACCAAAACCGTTAGAGGCAAATCCGCCCGCGAGTGAAAATCCCTCTTGTCCTGAAGCGATGAGATACAAGATGCCAGCGCCCACAATTCCACCCGCGACTTGGGCTATGATATAGGGCAATAATTCTGCTGCCGGAAAACGTCCCCCAGCCCAAAGGCCGAATGACACTGCAGGGTTGAGATGACAACCTGAAATATGGCCAATCGCAAAGGCCATGGTTAATACAGTTAATCCAAAAGCTAAAGCGACGCCGAGTAAGCCTATGCCTACTTCTGGAAATGCGGCTGCAAGTACAGCACTACCACAGCCTCCAAGGACTAACCACAAGGTGCCGAGAAATTCTGCCGCCATTTTTTGTGACATGTTCATTGTTTGATTTCCTATTTAGTCGATTTATGTCTGTGTGGCTTTTTGACGCCATTACATAAACCCTTGTTTATCTGGCTGATTAAGTTTAGCTAGATAAATAACTATTCCCTTAATTGAAGTTTTGCACGCCCAGATTGTTCATGCCAAAGCTGGCCATAACAATCAGAGTGTTGTGTTTTTACTGCTTAGTTAACAATCACTTTAGTTCGTTTACATGGCACAACTGTGATCAAGCATAGATGGCTTTTTATATTGTGCATTTTTGATAATGCTTTATAGGGACAATTTGCTCCGTTTTTAGGGGAGGCTTCAAGCTTATCCTCTTACTCGCTTGGGGTTTCGTTGTAAAAAGGCGTTTATTTTTGAGTTAGGCACTATCAGTTTCTAAGCATTTCATAATCGATTTATTGTCTTTTTATTCTTTAATTATTTGAAAATAAAAGAATAGATATTTAATAGATATAAAACGGGGAAATAAACGAGGGTCATTTCGTTGCTGCTCTTCACTAAGCAAAGTAAAAGAAAAAGGTTACTTAAATGTTAATCATGTATTTGCGGTGTTGCTAACCCATGGTTAATCCAAAAACCTAGGAGATGAAAATCGCAGGCTAAGGCATTGGGCTAATTTAAGTAACCGCTCTACATAACAACAAAAATGGTTTGCGATGTCTAAAAGTGAAGGTGGGAAGGATGAAGAAGAAACTATTGACCTTAGCAATACAAGTATCGATGTTTGGTATTGTTCCTTCGGTAGCTTGGGCTGCCGATCCTATAGAAGTGAATACAGTTAACGAAAATGCAGCTCGAGTTGAGGTTGAAGGCGCGGATAAGAACGACGGTATAGAAAAAGTCACCGTAACGGGTTCGCGTATTAAGCGAGATAGTTTTTCCTTAAGTACGCCTTTACAGGGCCTTGACGCAAAGGATATTGCAGATAGTGGTATCGGCTCATTGGCGGATATTTTAGTTGATCAAATTCCGGCATTGGCTGAAGGGGTTAGCAGCACCAATAGCCAATCGAGTGTGCAAAATACCGGCTTATCAACCATTGATCTACGGAACTTAGGCACAGATCGTACCTTAACGCTTATTGATGGTCGTCGTGTTGTTTCTAACAGTTACAGTGGCAACTATGTCAGTTTAAGCACTATTCCTGCGGCCATGGTCGATAAGGTCGAAATCATCACCGGTGGTGCGTCAGCTGTGTATGGTTCGGATGCGATTGCAGGTGTGGTCAATATTATCACCCAGCAAAACAAGACTGGGTTTGAGATTAATGCCCGTGGTGGTGAAACGACTGAAGGTGGTGGCCGTGAAACCACAGTAGATGTGGGTTATGGAGCTGATTTCAATAGTGATAAGGGTTATATTTACGCAAGTGCCACCTATGACAAACAGCATGGATTATTCGCCACTGACAGGGAACGAGCCCTGTATGAGTCGAGCTTTGCTTACGATGAAAAGCAAATGTGTAACACCATGAATACCGTTGATGGCTATCAATGTATGCGGGATATTACGCGGGACGATTGGCGTGAGCGCAGCAATGACATCGTCGGCGGCCGCTTTAAGTCGAATGCTTGGTGGTACGATGGTACAGAACTTAAAACTGACTTTAAAGAAGAGCGTGATGGTTATAACGGCTATACCACTGGTCTGCTAAAGGTACCAGAGGATACTTTAGCCGCAGCGGTCAAAATGAACTATGACCTTAGTGAAGATGTGCGCGCCAATGTACAAGTACAATTCAGCCGTAATACCGCGTTTCGCCGTACCGACGCAGAAGGTCAAGACTATAACGATGCTGAGCTGTATATCGATCCAATCACTGGGTTACCAGGGATGATTGATGCGGGTAGTATTTTAGCCAATAACCCTTATATACCAGCTGAAATTGCAGCGACAGGAGGGGGTAAGAGTATTACCTGGGATCGTCGTTTCGAAGAAGTTGGGCCTGTTGAAAGTGATAACGAGCGTACCACGCTTCGTACTTGGGCGGGTTTACAGGGGGATTTGTTTGAAACTTGGACTTGGGATGCGTCAGTAGGTTACGGCCAGTTCGAGCAGCGTCAACGCCGTAGCAATGAGATCAGCATTCGTCGTTTAAGAAATGCTTTGAATGCTGTATATGCCGCTGATGGTGTCACTATTCAATGTGCCAGTGAAGCAGCCAGAGCTGAAGGCTGTGTGCCCGTCAATATTTTTGGTGAAGGCTCTATCAGCAAGGAAGGGGCTGACTATATTCGCGCTAATCCCTATATCAATACCGATATAACTCAATTCAATGCGTTAGGGTATATTTCTGGCGAGTTGTTTGAGCTACCCGCAGGTGGTGTGCAATCGGCATTCGGGATGGAGTATCGCCGTGATACTCAAGCTGTCGATACCGATAAGGCGATGCGTGGCGATGCGATTACCTTTAACGATGTTCCTCCCTTTGAAGGTAATGTCACAGTATGGGAAGCCTTTGGTGAGGCGAATCTGCCACTGTTAAGGGATATGGATTTCGCCAATAAGCTTGATGTGGATGTGTCCTTGCGTCTTGCGGATTACAGTCAGAAAAACATTGATTTAATGTCGAGCTACCGTACAGGCATACTGTGGGAACCCATTGCAAACTATGCTTTACGTGCCAACTACTCTCGTTCACAACGTGCGCCGAATATCACTGAGCTTATCTCTCCACCCCGTGGTGATTACGACAGTATTCGCGATATTTGTAATGGTGTGACGGCAACCTCAACAGGCGCTGGACATGATAGTTGTCGTCTCGATCCTGGGATTGCTGCTGCCATTGCGAGTACTGGCACCTTTAAGGCGGAAACGGGCTCTAAGTATTCTCCTAACGCAGGTAATGAAAACCTGACCGAAGAAACGGCGGATACCTACACCTTAGGCTTTACCATGGCGCCAGCCTTCCTTGAAGGCTTTAATCTGGCGGTTGATTACTACGATATCAAAGTCGCTGATGCTATTGGTTCATTAAGTAACGAGGATATTCTGGCTGAGTGTTATAACTCGAGTAATCCCTATGGAGCCGATAATGAGTACTGTCAGGCTATCACGCGCGATACCGAGGGCCAAATCACCCAGATTATTCAGCAGGAACTGAACCTGAATGACATAGTTACTCGTGGTATCGACTTCGCAATGGCCTACGAGTGGGAACTGGCTGATTACGGTGAACTGAGCTTAAACACTAACTGGACCCATGTGTTGGAATACAGCTCAAGTTACTACGGTGCTGATGGTATAGTGGAAGAGGATTATGTTGGTGAGCTTGCCAGTGGGATTTTTGAAGACAGAGGCACGCTTTCATTAACTTGGAGTAACGATGATTGGCGTGTGCGTTGGAGCGCGAAGTATAAGAGCGCTATGGTCGATAGTCACGACAGAGTCGAAGAATGGAACACCCTGCAAGCACTGAACCAAACTAAACTCGATGCCGGTGATGTAAGCGCTGTGGCGAATCCTGAAACACCAGCCTTCCTGTTCTATGGCTCGTATATCACTCATGATTTGTCAGTGTCTTACACCATGGACGTGAGTCAGGCTGAATTACGTTTATATGGCGGTTTACGCAATATTTTCGACAATCAAGGTCCTTGGGTAGCTGATGGTGGCGACTTAATTGAAACCGGTAATGGTAACTACAGCAGTGCCTACGGCGGTGGTGTAGGGCGTTATGCCTACCTAGGTGCAGAGCTTAAGTTCTAAAGGTCAGTTAACTTAAGTTGGTTAAACCGCATGTGGCTCCCTGCATGCGGTTTTTTTATTGGCAAT
This sequence comes from Shewanella sp. SM23, assembly GCF_025654295.1. Lineage (NCBI taxonomy): Bacteria > Pseudomonadati > Pseudomonadota > Gammaproteobacteria > Alteromonadales > Shewanellaceae > Shewanella > Shewanella sp. SM23. The sequence continues at coordinate 215,333 of NZ_JAKKRM010000006.1, read as the reverse complement.
TAAATGGCTTAAGCAAGAAAGGAACAGTTGTTGGCTATGGTTCCATCAGATAGTTAAGCGGTTTTAACGGGGAGTTTACGCAAAAGTTTTAGCTAAGCGAGTTCGGCTGGTCAGTTAAGTTGGGGCTGGGGGCAAAATGGTGTAGGTTCAACAATACACTTTAAGCTAATGTTTTTACAGGCTTGATGGTATGAACTGATATTACCCTTAGCGGCGAGTATGTATGCCGCCAGGGTATCGTTGGGAGCTATCTTGACAATATGTTAAGCGTTAATGCGAACTTATCGATTCATTACAGCATTGAATGACAAGTTACTTGGAGGGTAAATTCGCCTTTAAGAACTGGCTTTGTTCAAACAGTAGATGTTCTAGGGATTCCTTAGCCGTATAACTGTGCCCTTCAAATGCTAAGATAACTAATCTCGCTTTCCCTCCCAATCCTTGAATCGCATCAAACAGACGCTCAGATTGCAGCGGGAAAGTGCCCGAGTTTTGATCCATTTCGCCATGAATAAGCAGCAAAGGCGATTTGATCTTATCCGCATAATTAAATGGCGACATTTGTTGGTAAATATTATTGGCTTGCCAGTAGGTGCGTTCTTCATTTTGAAAACCAAATGGCGTTAGGCTGCGATTATAAGCTCCGCTACGGGCGATACCTGCATAGAATAAATCCGTATGCGCCAGTAAGTTGGCGACCATAAAGGCACCATAGGAATGCCCGCCAACGGCAATTTGCTTGCGATCAGCAATACCTAAATCGACTAAGGTATCGATAGCGGCTTGTGCGTTGGCCGTCAATTGCTCCCGAAAGGTGTCATTAGGCTCTTTATCCCCTTGGGCAATGATAGGCATTGAGACTTTATCAAACACCGCAAAGCCTTCAGCGACCAAAGGTATTGGGCCCCTTGGGCTGATGGTGGGATATTTATTGGCGCTAAAGCTAATTTGGCCGGCAACCTCGGGATCGTTAAATTCCCGCGGGTAAGCCCACATCAATACGGGTAAGGTTCCTTGTTCCTTGGTGTAATTGGCGGGTAGGTACAGCGTCCCTGAAAGAGGTACACCATCTGCTCTTTTGAAGGTTATAAGCTGTTTTTGCATGCCCAGATAAGAACTCAGTCCATCGGGTTGCTCGTAAAGTACGCTTTCTTTGGTGCCATTGAGTAGGACAAGGCTAGGGGGGGCTGTTGGGCTTTCACGATTGATGATGAGTTGTAATGGGTCAAGATTTAACACATAACGCACTGATTCTAATCTGTTGGATGCGGATTGCCATAGTAGTGATGACTCAGTTGTTATGAGTGAAGTGCGCTTTAAAAAAGGCTTGTCGCCCTGTGGGGTGGCACCTTGACCATAGTGAATTAGTCCTGTGGTTTTAGCCCCTTGTTGCAAACTAACGACTTGTCCTTTTCCTGGATAATAGTGTTTTGCAAAGAGTCCTAGGTCTTGGTACTTATCGCGCAGATTACGCTCGTTTAAGGTATGCAGTGAGCTTTCCCCAAGACGGGTGTTTAGACTGCTGAGTCTGATCTGTTGAGCTTTACTATTACGCTCAGTGATTAAGGTTAAGTGGTTTTCAGCCCAGTCAATATCTGTAATCCTCCACTGGGTTTGTGCAACGCGAGTGGCTTGTTGAGTAAAGGGGGCGTCGAGTAGCCAAAGGCTATCACGCAGTGGCGCATCTCGCTGGCTATCTCCCTGATCTAGGGCTTTGGTAAACGCTAAGGTTGCCGCTTGACCTTGTACCCAATGCAACATACGCGGACCAGGCAGGACTGAATCTTTTCCCTGTGGTCGAGATTCCCCTCCTTGGCTCTGGTGTAACAGGGTAATCAGTTGGCCATTAAGGTTATAAATCTCTGTTAAAGTTGGAAAATCATCATACTTTACCTGAGTTGAGAAGGGCGTTGTGATTTGGCGGCTCAAAATATACTGGCCATCGGGAGACACCGAGAAATCTTCAATAATCCCCGGCGCCCCGATTTTCGTGAGTTTGCCTTCTAAATCTACTAGCGCAAGTTGACTGGTAGTCAGGCTGCTAAATAACTGCTTATCTGCCGAGGTTTTCAGTAAGTCTTGATAGGTGCGCTGCGGACTATTTTTGCCTGATGTTTCCTTGGTTTTCGGGCTGATGGAAACGTGGGGCTGACTTGCGCTTATGTCTTGCGCTATTACAAAGCGAGCAAGCAGAGTTTTATTATTAGCCCATTGATAATCAAGACTAATAGTGCCGTTTAAACGCTCATTTGACAGCTGTTGATGACGATCTTTAGCGATATTATAAACACATAAATAGCCGCCCTCGGGCGTTAAACTTACGTAAGAGAGATTACGGCTATCGGGAGAAAACCTAAGTTCAGTAATATCATATCCACCTGGCAAGGTGATGACTCGGTGCCCGTTGTCTTTGATATTGATAAGCGTGAGCTGATGATAACGCTGGGTAATACGGCTCGGTAAAAATTGCTCTGCTGCGATACGTAGCCCCGCCAGTTTGTGCTCTGGCATAGCAAGGGTAGCAATGCTAGGGGCCGAAATGGGACTGAGCAATGCCAGCCATTGGTTATCGTTTGAGAGTCGAGTCGTGAGGCTGGTACTGTGGGTAATGGTTTGCTGCAATGCTGGGGAAGGTTTTTGGTAGTCCTGCGCTAAGGTTTTTGGCGTAAAAATAGGGCAGAGCATCATCCAGATGCAAATCAAGGCTAAACGAAGCATATATGGGTTCCTACAAAGGGCATATCCCCTGCTACATAAATGATCGGCAGGAGTAAGGCTTTGACTCTTATGTTTTTATTGGTCATGCAGTTGTAATCAATCTGTTGCTTAGTCGCAATCTTTCCTGGCTCGATTCTATATTGTTTAAATCTCTTTTTTAGATTTTTAACAAGCTAATATTTTGAATTTTAAATAATTACTTTAAATCATTAGATTGCCAACCTTGTTAAGTCTTAGGTAGTATTTAGCGACATGATGTACTCATTACCGTAACCATAAAATGAATAACAAGGGTGTGAGAAAATATGAAGGATAAGAGTAAGTTGAGTTTTTGTTTGGGGCGTTGTCGTATTGATCCTTCTGATAACTCAATTTCATTTCAAACGTCGGGCGATGAACTTCACCAAAACGAATTCGCTAAAGTCTCGCTTCAACCCAAGTTTATTGAAGTTCTTAGCTATCTTGCCCTTCGTTATCCTGATGTGGTTACCCGCGATGAGCTGATTGATAAAGTATGGGAGGGCAACGTCTACGTGGGAACTAAGGCGCTCACCAACGCGATTTGGCATTTACGGCAGCAATTATCCCCCTTCGCTCAGGAAAGCGGTGTGATTGAAACCGTGCGTAAAACCGGATATCGATTGTTATTGCCGCCTATTTACGACACCTTTGATGACGGTGAAGAGCAACGACAAACTACCGAGGCTAAATTGCTGCATACGACTCAGCGTATGCGCTTGATGGCGATGCTAATGGGAGCCGTTATTTTAGTCTCAGGCGTATTTATTAGTGTACATTTGTACCAAGATAAACAGAGGATGACGGATACTCAACTTACCGTGCTCACCCGAGACCCTGGGTCTGAACGTTACCCCCGACTATCTCACGATAGACGTTGGCTAATATATGGAGCGAGTCGACCTGGAGCCACCTCTAGCCTTTATCTTAAAGATTTTAAACGTGAAGATATTCCCGCTCGCCAGTTAACGCCTTCAACGTCCTCTGAGCTGCGCGCAGTTTGGAGCCTAGATGATACTGCATTATTTTTTGCATCCCGCAGTCATGCCACAGGAAAGTGCACCATCACTCAGCTGATTTTAGCGACCAATGAGATGTTGGCTTTAGCACCCTGTAGTTCGGATATGACAGCGATAGATATTTCACCCGACGGTCAATATCTTACTTATATCTCTGCCCATGAGTTAGATAAGATTGGCGGAATTTATCGTTTATCTCTTAAATCAAACGAAGCTACAGCAGAACGATTATCCTGCGATACCCCCTGTAACTATGAAGATCGGGATTTAGCGTACAGCCCCGATGGACGCTGGCTGGCGATAGCAAGGCGCTTTAGTAATATCTCGGAAGATATTTTTATTAGGGACTTAGCTAGTGCCCATGAAAAACGCCTCACACAAGGGTTAGAAGATATTCGTGGTTTAAGCTGGACACTCGACAGTCAGGCGTTAGTCTTCGCGACAGAAGATTCTGGCAGCCGCAATGGCTTTACCATTGATATTGACACTGCGCGTATTCGCCCACTTGATGTGGAAGGAATGAGTTATCCCAGTAGCGTGTCTGAAGAGGGAGAGCTGGTTTATCACCAATATCGTCGCCAATTCCAGATGGCCTATTTTTCCCTCGGCGATACTGTACCGGGGAGCTTGTTTCCGCTGCTGTATTCCAGCATCAGCCACCGTAATCCAGATTATTCTCCCGAGGCGAAACGGATAGTGTTTGTTTCTAGTGAGACGGGTTATAACGAGATTTGGACCTCAGATATCAATGGCCAAAAACTAGAACAACTTACTCAACTTAAGTCACGAGTCGCTTATCCACGCTGGTCACCCGATGGTTCTAAAATCGCATTTATTGCTCCAGATGATCGAAATGAAGGCAATCGAATTTTTATTTTAGATTTAGCCAATAAAAACATTACCGCGTTAGCCTCGAGTTATCACAACCATGGTCGTCCAAGCTGGAATTGGCAGGGGACTGCTGTGTTCGCCTCAACCTCTGATGGCATTACGGAGTTTTACTTAGACAATCGTGCACCTAGGGTGATTAGTTCATTGAGTATGGGGGTGGGGTTTGCAAAATCGGCCACCGAATTGGTCTTTAGCCGTGATGGTGAGAATGGACTGTGGCAGATTAATTTAGCGCATCCCGAGCACGTTGAGCAGTTAATATCAACCAAAGCGTTTCGCGCGGGTAATAACTGGGTGCTTACGGCAAGCGGGGTTTATTTTAAATCGAGTAATGGTAACGAGCAGTTATTGAATTATTGGGAGGCGAACAGTCAACAGGTGACACCACTCCTGAGGGTTCCACGTTCGAGCTTAAGCGGTTTTGGCTCCATGACGTATATTCCGGAGGCAAACCGCTTAGTGATGACGCTCGATGGATTCCCACAGCGTGATATCATCTTACTTAAACACAAGTTACTTAAATAACGTGCGTTCTGTGGATTACTTAGCGCTAAATCGTCCGCCGAGTACGGCTTCGCGGGAGGCGCCTGTTACTGCAGGGAGATTAGCGGGTAAACCTAAGTGATTGCGCATGGCGAGCCAGGCAAAGGCGATGCCTTCTGCCCACTTAGGATCGACGCCAAGGGCCGAGGTAGTATCCAGCTTATAACCTGGTAATAAGGCTGCAAGACGCTGCATCAGTTGACCATTAAATGCACCGCCGCCACAGACGAATAATTCTCCTTCATTGGATAGTTTTATAATGTCTTGGGCTATGCTGTGGCAGGTTAAATCCAATAAAGTTGATTGAATATCTTCTTCATCTAAATGATTAAAGGGTGATAATTGCTGCTCTAACCAAGCTTGGTTAAACAGTTCGCGACCGGTGCTTTTAGGGTAAGCAAGGGAGAAATACGGATGCGAAAGCAGCTGAGTTAATAAGCTTTGATCAGTTTTTCCGGATGCAGCCCATTCGCCATTTTTATCGAAGGGCTCACTTTTAACCTGTTGCATCCAGGCATCAATTAAGGTGTTGCCTGGCCCTGTATCAAAGCCTAAGACTTCTTCGCTATTGCCCGGCAGATAGGTGATATTGGCAATACCACCAATATTGAGGATGACACGTTTTTTACCGACTTGGGCAAAGGTTTGCTGGTGGAATGCGGGTACTAAGGGCGCGCCTTGCCCACCAAGGGCAATATCTTTGCGACGAAAATCGGCAATGACATCTATGCCTGTTTCGGTCGCAATAGTATTAGGATCGCCAATTTGTAAGGTAAAACCCACTTTGAGGTTTGGCATATGGCGCACAGTTTGACCATGGCTACCAATGGCGATGATATCTTCTTTCGCAATAGCACATTTAGCCATCAGATTATTGACTGCTAAGGCAAACAGCTGACCCACATTTCGATCTAAACGGCCGAGGCGATTAATTTCATCTGAGCTGGGTAAGCACAGGCGCTGTAGACCTTTGAGTAAATGGCTCGGAATAGCTTCGGTATGACTGGCGATAAGCTGCGGCTGTGCGCCTGAAAAGTCGACCAATACTGCATCGACACCGTCCATGCTGGTGCCTGACATAAGTCCAATATAATAAGCGTTTTTCATTGGGAGGAATCCATCCGTCGTTATTGCATTGCCAATTGCGTTTGCTTGTTTTGCGAAAGTGTAGTCATCAATTGCTTGCTAAGTGCATCGAATTGATTTTTTTCTTTTCTCGCAATTGATTCGGATTTCGGTAGCGTAATCGTTCTCGGGTTGCGGTGTACGCCATTGACGATAAATTCGTAATGTAAATGAGCCCCTGTGACACGGCCTGTTTTACCTAAAGTACCAATAATTTGTCCTTGCTTAACGTTGGCGCCTTTGCTGACATTACGTTTTGTGAGGTGTAGATATTTGGTGGTATAGGTATCGTTATGTTTGATAAACACATAGTTACCGTTGAATTGATTATAACCAGACTCAATAACGCGTCCACTACCCGCAGCTTTAATGGGCGTGCCAATGGCTGCGACATAGTCTACACCGCGATGGGCTTTGACTTGGCCTGTCACTGGGTGCAAACGTCTTGGGTTAAAGTTGGAGCTGACATACTTAAAATCGACCGGTGAGCGCAGGAAGGCTTTACGCATACTAGTGCCATTTTCGGAATAGTAGTTACCGTCGGTATAGCGAATGGCAGTATAGCGCTCATCTTGGTTAACAAATTCTGCAGCTAAGATATTGCCATTACGTAAAAATTCACCATCGGCATATTCTTGCTCGTAAATAATGGCGAAGCTGTCGCCTTCGCGTAAGTCTAAGGCAAAGTCGATATCCCAGCCGAATACGGTCGATAATTGTAATATCTGGTTGGCAGACATGCCCGCATCCACGGCGGCATTCCAGAAATTGCTCTTAATTTTGGCACTGGTGAAATGGTTGCGGATTTCCACATCCTTTTCGGAGATTTTTTCGTTGTATTGCTCTTGGCTTTTAGTGATGACTAGCGTGGAAATAGCATCGACCCGATAACGTACTTCAGTCAAATTACCGTTTGCATCCTTTGAAATCACAATTTCTTCGCCCGGCATTATCTTAAGTAAGTTTTGCTTGGCTAAAGGCAACTGAGTGATTTCATAAACGTCTTTGCTGGTTAAGCCAGCGCGGTCAAATACCGCGGCTAAAGTATCACCATTTTTGACGTTAAAATGCTCGACATCTCTGTGGAGAGCGCTTTCGTGGGATCCTGCGGCTTGATTATTAGCTCCACCTGCAGCGAGCGCATCGGGTGAGGATAACGGTTCAGCCGTTGTCGGAGCATTATCTGTTTGACCTTCTGGCAACTCAGGGCGTTCAGGCGAGCGAAAAGCTAAGGGCACATCATAACGGGTGTTGATTTGAGCTTGGTCATCAATGCTAGTGGTTTGTCTTGAAGCTTGCGCTTCTTCAGAAGGTAGAAGCATGGTTATCATTGTGATAACTGAAAGAATGCTAAGGAGAATTTGATGCTTTTTAGGCAACAATTTAAATAACGTTATAACCTTTCCCATTGACGCCGATACCAATAACCAGAGACTTAAATAATCCCGTTAGTGTACACACTTTCAATTGTGGTGGCTAACAAGTAACATAAGTCTCTTCATTTTATGATCATGGCCTTAGGAGTCCCTGCCGAGATGGCTGATTTAGACCAAGTATTAGCAGAAATTAGACGTGGTACCGATGAGATTTTACTCGAAGCGGATCTGCTGGAAAAACTCAAAGAAGGACGTCCACTCCGTATTAAGTTAGGCGCTGACCCTACCGCTCCGGATATCCATCTTGGACATACAGTAATCTTAAATAAATTAAGATTATTCCAAGAGTTAGGTCATGAAGTCATTTTTTTGATTGGTGACTTTACTGGTATGGTGGGGGACCCAAGTGGTAAAAATAGCACACGTCCGCCGCTCACCCGTGAACAAGTTTTAGCGAACGCAGAAACCTATAAAGAACAGGTTTACAAGATCCTCGATCCTGCTAAGACTCGTATCGAATTCAACTCTAGCTGGTTAGAGCCATTGGGCGCCGCTGGTATGATCCGTCTCGCGTCTAAGCAAACTGTGGCTCGTATGATGGAGCGCGATGACTTTAAGAAGCGATATGCTTCGGGTCAGTCGATTGCGATTCATGAGTTTATGTATCCTTTACTTCAGGGCTATGACTCAGTTGCGCTACAGGCCGATGTTGAGCTGGGTGGTACAGATCAAAAGTTCAACCTGTTAATGGGCCGTGAACTGCAAAAAGCCGAAGGCCAAAAGCCACAAGCTGTGATCATGATGCCGCTGCTTGAAGGTTTAGATGGCGTGAAGAAAATGTCTAAATCGGCGCATAACTATATTGGCGTGAGCGAACCTGCCAATGAAATGTTTGGCAAGCTGATGTCAATTTCGGACGACTTGATGTGGCGCTACTTTGAGCTGTTATCATTCCGCCCATTGGCTGAAATTGAACTGTTTAAGCAAGACGTGGCGAATGGGTCTAATCCACGTGATACTAAAATTGCCTTAGCTAAGGAAATTATCACACGTTTCCATGATGCAGCGTCTGCCGAAAGTGCGCATCAAGCCTTTGTCGATCGTTCTAAGGGCATGATCCCCGATGATATCGAAGAAATTGAGTTAGCTGCGGGTGAAGGTATTGCGATTGCCAATCTGTTGAAAGACGCTGACTTAGTGTCATCGACTTCAGAAGCGATGCGGATGATTAAGCAAGGCGCGGTGAAGATGGACGGCGAAAAGCTAGAAGATAGCCGTATGACTTTGTTCGCGGGTACTGTTGCTGTATTCCAAGTCGGTAAACGTAAGTTTGCCAAAGTGACTTTGGTATAGTGACGTTGGTTTAGTTAGGTTTACGCTACAGTAAGTTTAAACGAACAAAAAGAGCGCCTTAGGGCGCTCTTTGTTTTTGAATCTTTTCACAAAACAAGATTAAGGCGCTGTATTGGCCTCATGCTCGGCGATATTACATCTGTCGGTGCCAAAGTGTTGCCCACCACTGCATTTCCATGCCAATTGGGCCGAACTTACCTGCCAAAGTTTAGCGTTTTGTTTTAGTGAGATAATCAACAGCATCTGTGGATGCTGCTTGGAAAGCTCGCTCACTTGATAGGTTAAAATGCCGTCTTTATTGGTTTGAGTTCGCACTAAGGTAAATTTGTTGCCTGCATATTGGCTGCTGATTTTATTGGGATCTTCCGACCAAGGCTGATGTTGCGCCTGAGCGGTACGTAGTTGTTGATTAAAATGGCTTACTGGCTGAACAGCGTAGGAAACTATAATGGGCTGTAAGGCCTGTGCTTTGGGGGCCAGTATTAAGCCATTAAGGGCGAGTAGGGCTATCAATCCAAAAAACTTCATACAAACCTCATTGAAACGAAACGGCTCAGTCAATTTTTCAAAGGTGAAATACGCAGTGGTATTGACTCATTGTTAGTTTCGACTCGTTTTTAGGGATCAAGTTTCAAAGACGGATAAATTTTGTGACTACTGCATTGCTAATTGGTCTGACATGGTCTGGTAATCGATTAGGTCGACATGTTCCGTTACTCTGCGATTGAGCATGTCGATCTTAAGGCTTGTCACACCAGGTATCGCAACATCGATGATTTTCCCCGGTTTGCCAAATTGTTCACCTGGACCCTTGAAATGATAGTTACCTATCATCACTACTAAAGAGCCTGCGTTATACATATGTTCTATGTTGAAGTTGTACTCGAGCACGCCCTCGTGGGCGCGCTCAAGGAAGTCGATGATGAAGCGACCGCCAGTGTATTTACGGTTGGCTGTTTTGTCGAAGAAGACGCTTTCGCGGTTATAGAATTTTCGCAGTGTCTTATAGTCGTGTTCAGTCAGCGCATTCATATATTTTACGGCTAACTGCTGTTCTTGTGGCATTTCACCTGAGTTGGCTTGCGCCGCAGCAGGATTGAGGGCTGGAACAAAAATGAGGCACAAAATAAAACACAATATTCGCAAACTATTCCCTCTTGGTCTTGAGATCAAAGGCCGGTAATGAAAGATGCCACTTGATGGCACTTAAGCGGATTAACAGGGCACTGGCCATCGCCAGAAACAGCGCCATTTTTTCGCCCATACCGTAGGCTAAGCTCACGGTATAGCCGATACCACCTATGATCGAAGCTGTGGCATAGACTTCTGTGCGTAAGACCATAGGAACTTGTCTACACAGTAAGTCTCGAATAATGCCTCCTCCCACGCCAGTGATCAAGCCCATTACGACGGCAATCATCCCACTCAAGCCCATATTGAGGGCCTTTTCAGCACCTATCACGGTAAAGAGGGCCAATCCAAAGGCATCTGCGACGGGTAAAATATACTCGGGTACCTTACGAGGGCGACGGACTAATAGCAAACAGACGAGCACGGTCGCGAGGATCACTATGATGTAATTCGGGTCGCGGATCCAGAACACTGGCGTTGCACCAATTAAGGCATCACGAATACTGCCACCACCGACAGCGGTAACCGAGGCGAGCACGATAACGCCAAAGGGGTCCATTCTATGGCGTCCAGCGGCAAGTGCGCCGGATAATGCAAATACAGCGGTACCCCATAAATCAAAAAAGTAGATCCACTGGCTCATTTACTCATCTCTTTGATATGGATATTTAATGTGTCAACAGAGATGCGGATTTCAATCACAGATAAAATCAGTGAATAGAGCAAGAGCAGTAGGCTAGCGCCAAAAATCACTGAGCCGGTTTTATTAAAGCCGATATAGATAAAAATCATACACAGTACACATAGGGCAAAGCTTGACACGCCTGCTTCCTGCATTCGACGAATGATGGTAATACGCTGGCTCAGGTTCTTAATTTGATCTTTATGTACGGGTTTTTCACCATTGCTTAAATTTCGGATTAATGCGGCTAAGGCAAAAAAACGATTGGTATAAGCTAATAGTAACAATGAGATAGCAGGAAATAACAACGCAGGTGTTGTTAATGAAACATGCATGTTTTCGAGCAAGATGGTCAGCCTTTAACTTCACGTTGAGATAATGCGGCATCATATCACAGGCTTTGTAACCAACGTAAACTTGCCCATAACAAGGGCAGTATAATGATAAAGCTAAACCAGATAGCACAGGCACGTGAGGTCAGCTTAATTGCAGGCGTGATGTCATCACAGGTTGGCTGCGGACCGTAGCACAATTTATCCACATTGATACGCACGCCAGCAAACTTCTGTGGTCCACCGAGCTCGATTCTCAAAATACTGGCCACGAGATTCACACTGAGAACATAACCTCGAATAGCGTGATGATTTTTAGGGGCTCTAAAAAGTTTTGCAAACGCCTTAGGCCCGCCTTGAATGGCGAGCGACAGGCTCCACAACCAAGCCGGAATCGCCAGCAAGATAATGGATACACCATTCACAGTACTGCAGAAATGTTGATACTTTGGTTGAATGGGCGGCCAGCTCAATTCGAGTTGTTTGAGCATTCGCACAGCTAGCACTAGCGGTGCTCCAGCAATAGCGAAAAAGAAAATGGTCGATGCTGTGCCGTAAATAGGCGCTGTGGCGAGTTTTTCTATGGTGGCTTTGGCTAGGCCGATTTCCGACAAACTATCGGTATCGCGCACCACCCAAGGCTGTAAAAGCTTTTTTGCGCTGGCATTATCTCCACGTTTTAAGGCCTTAGCGATTTCATCGGCAACTTGGCTAAACCCTGCATCGGTTAAACACAGATAAAGCACCAAAAATTCGAAAAACCATGGAAAGGCAGCCAGTTCGAGCAAAAAGGTGATAATGGCCCAAAATGGAAACAGCAACAGCAACATAGCTAAAAAGCCTGCTGTGGCTTGTTGGCTTGGAGATCGTTCAGGGCGATTCACTTTGGCTGCGAGTTGCTTAGCTAAATGGCTAAACCAAATAAGCGGCTGCATTTCCCGTGGCAATGGCGCTAACCGCGCCAATAACAAAGCAAAAAAAAGTACCAAAAAGCCTTCAAACAAAGCGCCATCTATCTCGACAAGTTGTTGATAAAAAGAGGTGTGCATTCGGTACTATCCACTTAAGTGATTATTTTATTACGCTAGGATTCAGTTGCTCAAGCAGCAACATCACCATCAGAGCCGAGTGATAACCCGCTTTGACAATATAAGAGTCGAAATCCACTGGCGAGTCATTGTTGGCGTTATCCGATAAAGAGCGGATCACCACAAATGGCACTCCAAACTGATGACAAACTTGAGCGATTGCCGCACCTTCCATCTCACAGGCGGCCATAGTCGGGAAGTTTTTGAGCATGGCTTGGGTGCGAACAGGATCGCAAATAAAGCTGTCGCCAGTACAAATTAAACCTTCAATCGCTTTGACTTCACCCAGTTGAGCAATCGCTTTGTTGGCTGCTTTAACTAAATGTGCGGCAGGAATAAACGCAGCTGGTTGCTGCGCCATTTGGCCAATTTCATAACCAAAGGCGGTGACATCCACATCATGGTGACGCACTTCAGAAGAAATCACGATATCGCCAATGGCCAGCGAATCCACAAAACCACCGGCAGAACCAGTATTGATCACCGCATCCGGCGCATATTTTTCGATGAGTAGCGTGGTCGCAATACTTGCGGCGACTTTACCTATGCCTGAGCGAGTCACGACTACGTCTTTACCCGCGAGAGTACCAGCAATAAATTCAATACCAGCAATGGTTTGCGATGTCGCATTTGTCATGGCGGCGATCAGGTGAGCGACTTCTGGCTCCATTGCGCCAATAATTCCAATTTTCATGGGAGACCTTTTTGATTCAACACTTAAAGAGTGGGACACGGGAATGCTGGCTAATATACCACACAGTTTTATGCAGTCGTTATGGCGAGATTGGGATTGCTTGATAATCGCGGGGTAAAACGCGGGAGGGTTAACGGAAAAGTGCGCTCCTAAGATGCGCGCTTTATCTATCTATTTTATCCATCAACCGATTGCGATAAGCCACAAGCAAATGGCTGAACTCGTTTGCACGAGTCCAGCCATTGGAGTGCTTGTTAAAATGACAAGGGTAAAATATTTTTTACCTGTAAAACAAACACGTTGGCGCTTAATCTATAGCGCTTAGTCTAAGTAGTTAAGAATACCTTGGGCGGCATCGCGACCTTCGGCAATGGCTGTCACGACTAAGTCAGAACCACGCACCATATCACCACCGGCAAACACTTTCGGGTTTGTGGTTTGGAATGGGTTTTCGTCTAACTTGCTCGCTTTGACTCGGCCCCATTGATCGAGCTCGATACCGTGTTCGGCAAACCAAGGTGCTGGGCTAGGTTGGAAACCAAAGGCAATAATAATCGCATCGGCTTCGAGCAACTGTTCGCTACCGGCAATCGCTTCGGCCCGTTGACGACCACTTGCATCGGCCTTGCCCATGGCTGTTTCAACGCATTCAATGCCGATCACTTTGCCATCTTGGGTTTTAATCGCCACAGGTTGACGGTTAAACAGGAAGTTAACTCCTTCCTCCCGCGCATTTTGCACTTCGCGACGTGAGCCCGGCATGTTGGCCTCGTCCCGGCGGTAAGCACAGACTACGCTGCTGGCACCTTGTCTGACGGCTGTGCGCACACAATCCATCGCAGTATCACCACCGCCTAATACCACCACACGTTTACCTTCAAGGTTCAGATAGGGCGTTTCAGCATTCTGAGTGCCCATTAAATGATGGGTGTTACCAATCAAATAGGGCAGGGCTTGGTATACGCCTTGGGCATCTTCACCCTCAAGGCCTGCTTTCATCGCGGTATAGGTGCCCATACCGAGGAAGACGGCATCGTACTCTTCGAGCAGTTTAGTAAATGGGATGTCCTTACCTACAGTGACACCGAGTTTGAACTCAATGCCCATGCCTTCTAATACACTGCGACGGGTCGCCATAACGGCTTTGTCGAGTTTAAAAGACGGAATACCGTAGGTGAGTAGGCCACCAATTTGTGGATATTTATCAAAGACCACAGCTTTAACACCGTTGCGAGACAGAATATCCGCGCAGCCTAAACCTGCTGGACCCGCACCGACAATCGCCACTCGTTCAGGGCGTGGCGTGACCTTGCTCATATCGGGGCGCCAGCCTTGGGCGATCGCTGTGTCGGTAATGTATTTTTCGACATTACCGATAGTGACAGCGCCAAAGTCATCGTTCAGAGTACAAGCACCTTCACAGAGTCTGTCCTGTGGACAAACACGGCCGCAGATTTCGGGCAGAGTGTTGGTCTCATGCACTAAATCTGCCGCTTCCATGATGCGGCCTTGTTCCGCTAGCTTGAGCCAGTTAGGAATATAATTGTGTAGCGGGCACTTCCACTCACAATAAGGATTGCCGCAATCTAAACAGCGGTCCGCTTGCTCAGCTACTTGAGGCTGAGCAAAAGGCTGATAGATCTCAATAAACTGAGTCGCACGTTTAGCCGCAGGGTGTTTAGCGGGGTCTTTACGACCCACTTCAATAAATTGAAAATCGTTACTCATGCGCCATTACCCCGCTTTTACAACTAATTCTGGGCTCGATTTCTCTAATTTGAGCAGATCGGCCACGGCAATATTTTTAGGTTTTACTAATACGAAGCAATCTAACCAGTTACCAAAATCACTTAAGATCATCTTGGCATGTTCGCTGCCCGTTTCGGCCACGTGGGCTTCAATCAGACCTTTTAAATGTTGTTGATGGATCGGTGATTCGAGTTTTTGAGTATCGACAAGCTCAGTATTCACACGGCGATTGAAGCGGCCGAATTGATCGAACACATAGGCAAAACCACCTGTCATCCCAGCGCCGAAGTTCACCCCTGTTTTACCAAGGACAACCACAATGCCGCTGGTCATGTATTCGCAGCCGTTATCGCCAAGCCCTTCGACCACTGCAATCGCCCCAGAGTTACGGACTGCAAAACGCTCACCCGCTTGACCCGCGGCGAAGAACTTGCCGCCCGTCGCGCCGTAAAGACAGGTGTTACCGACAATGGCGCTACGCTCACTTTGGAACGGGCTGCCAATTGGCGGGTAGATGACGATTTGGCCGCCAGACATGCCTTTACCGACATAGTCGTTGGCATCGCCGCAGAGTTTTAACTCAAGGCCAGGGCTGTTCCACACGCCAAAGCTTTGGCCTGCACTGCCGTTAAAGCTCAGTTTGACAGGCGCTTTGGTGCCTTTCACGCCGAGCGTGCTCGCGATATAGCCTGACAAGGTCGCGCCAACGGAGCGGTCGGTGTTGTTGATGCTGTAAGCGGCATCGAAACACTCGCCCTTATCGACGGCGCTTTGGCACTCGTTTAATAAATGTTGGTTCAGCAGTCCTAAATCCGCCGGTGGATTGGTTTCTTGCCAAGTGCGTGAAGAGGTTGCAGGCACCTTGGGTTGATACAAAATCGGCGATAAGTCGAGCCCTTGTTGCTTAGCGGTTTGACCTTCGAGGGCATATAACCATTCGCTGCGACCGACTAAGTCTTCAAACTTGCTCACCCCTAAGGTCGCCATCCATTCACGTACTTCCTGTGCAACAAACTCAAAGTAAGTCATCACTCGCTCTGGCAGACCATGGTAATGGTTGTCACGCAGGTTTTTATCTTGAGTTGCTACGCCAGTCGCGCAGTTGTTCAAGTGGCAAATACGCAGGTATTTACAACCTAGGGCGATCATAGGCACAGTACCAAAACCAAAGCTTTCGGCGCCTAATAACGCGGCTTTAATCACATCGGTACCGGTTTTTAAGCCGCCATCGACTTGCAGGCGAATTTTATGGCGTAGACCGTTTTCCACTAGCGATTGATGCACTTCGGCTAACCCTAGCTCCCATGGACTGCCCGCATATTTCACTGAGGTAATTGGGCTAGCACCTGTGCCGCCGTCATACCCTGAAATCGTGATCATGTCCGCATAGGCTTTGGCCACACCAGTGGCGATCGTGCCGACACCGGGTTCTGATACGAGTTTCACTGAAATCAGTGCTTTAGTGTTGATTTGCTTCAAGTCGAAAATCAGCTGGGCTAAATCTTCGATAGAGTAAATATCGTGGTGCGGCGGCGGTGAAATCAAGGTCACACCAGGACGTGCATGACGCAGTCCGGCGATTTCAACACTCACTTTATGGCCGGGTAACTGACCACCTTCACCGGGTTTTGCCCCTTGGGCGACTTTAATCTGCAACACATCGGCATTAACTAGATAATGCGCCGTGACGCCAAAGCGTGCCGAGGCAATCTGTTTAATTGCTGAGTTGCGTTCAGTATTAAAGCGGCGTGCATCCTCACCACCTTCACCTGAGTTCGAGCGGCCACCTAAGCGGTTCATCGCGATAGCCAGTGCTTCATGGGCTTCAGGGCTCAAGGCGCCGATACTCATGGCGGCGCTGTCAAAACGTGAATATAGATTTGATGCCGCTTCTACATCGGCGACATCAATCGATGTTTGCGCGCCCTTAATACCGATTAAGTCACGCAGTGTGGCCACGGGACGATTGTCGACGAGTTCGGCGAATTTTTTATAGCTCGCGAAGTCTTTGTCAATCAATGACGCTTGCAAGGTGTTGACCACATCAGGGTTGAAGCAGTGATACTCGCCGCCCTCAACGTATTTCAGCAGGCCACCTTGCGGTAATGGCACATGGGCACGGTAGGCCGCTTTGTGCAGAATAGCTTGGTCTTGGGCGATGTCTGCAAAGCCTGCACCCTCGATGCGGCTAATTACGCCTTTAAAACACAGTTCGATCACTTCGCTGGCAATGCCTATGGCTTCAAATTGTTGGCTGCAACGATAGGAGCCGACAGTGCTGATGCCCATTTTGGACATGATCTTACGCAAGCCTTTTTCGATGCCGTAGCGGAAGTTCAACATCAATGCCGTGGTATCGGTTAAGTCATGGCGTTTTGCCAGTTCGGAAATTGACTCATACACTAAATACGGATAAATCGCCGTGGCACCAAAGCCAAGCAATACAGCAAAGTGATGCGGATCTCGCGCCGATGCGGTTTCAACAATAATGTTGGTGTCGCAGCGCAGGCTCTTATTCACCAGCATTTGTTGCACAGAACCGACCGCCATGGCCGCGGGGATCACTTGCGCCGTTTTACCTATGGCTCTATCCGAAAGGATCAACAAAGTCGTGCCGCTGCGGGCTAAACGCTCGGCTTCGGCTGTGATACGGCGAATGGCACTTTCTAAGCCTTCCTGTGGTTCGTAATTTAAATCGACAATATTGGCGCGATAGTAAGTGCTATCTAATCCCAGTAACTGGTTAAAATCACTGAATAATAAAATAGGTGAATTGAACATTACCCGGTAAGCATGCCCAGTCGTTTCATTGAAGAGGTTCTGTTCACGGCCAATACAAGTGGTCAACGACATGACGTGCTTTTCACGTAAGGGGTCGATAGGTGGATTCGTTACTTGAGCAAATTTCTGCCTAAAATAGTCATACAGTGAACGTGACTTTTTCGACAATACCGCCATAGGTGTGTCGTCGCCCATGGAGCCTGTGGCTTCTTCACCTTGCTTCGCCAATACCCAAATGACTTGTTCTAATTCCTCACGGGTATAGCCAAATTGTTTTTGGTATTGCAGCAATAGTTCAGGGCTTAACTCGCTGGCACCGTGCTGCTCTGAGGCTAAATCTTCCGCTGGCGTTAAAGTACGGCTGTTTTTCGCCATCCACTCTTTGTAAGGGTGGCGGCGTTTAAGATCGTTATCAATTTCAAAAGATTGGTACAGGCGGCCGTTCAAGGTATCTAATACCAGCAATTCGCCAGGCCCAACACGGCCTTTTTCAATCACTTCATCGGCGGCGTAATCCCAAATTCCGACTTCGGAAGCTAAGGTCAAAATACGATCTTTTGTGATCACATAACGTGATGGACGCAGACCGTTACGGTCTACGGCGCAGGCGGCATGGCGACCGTTGGTCATCACAATACCAGCCGGACCATCCCAAGGCTCCATGTGCATAGAGTTAAAGTCGTAGAAGGCTTTTAATTCGTCATCCATTTCTGGATTACTTTGCCAAGCAGGCGGGATCAATAGACGCATGGCACGGTATAAGTCCATGCCACCAGATAACAGCATTTCCAGCATGTTATCTAAAGATGAAGAGTCTGAGCCTGTTTCATTCACAAAGGGAGCGGCCTGCTGCAAATCTGGCAGTAGCGGCGAATTAAACTTATAGGCACGGGCGCGGGCCCATTGACGGTTACCCGTAATCGTATTGATTTCGCCGTTATGGGCTAAATATCTAAACGGCTGAGCTAATGGCCATTTAGGAGAAGTATTTGTTGAGAAACGCTGATGGAATAGGCAGATAGAGCTTTTTAAGCGAATGTCCGCGAGATCGGGATAAAACGCGGGCAAGTCTACAGGCATCATCAGACCTTTATAGACGATAACTTGGCCTGACAAACTCGCGACATAGAAGTCTTTGTCGTCGATGATCTGCTGCTCTAGGCGGCGACGCGCCATATAAAGGCGACGTTCCAAGTCTTTTTCACGCCAGCCAATGGGGGCGTTGATCAGCACTTGATAGATTTGTGGCAGGCTAGCCTTGCCAATTTCACCTAACACATCGGGATTGACAGGCACCTTGCGCCAGCCTGCAATACTTAAGGTTTCACGCTCGAGTTCGCGCTCAAGAATAAACTTGGCTTGGTCAGCCAGTTCATCATCTCGACTTAAAAACAGCATACCTACGGCAAATTTTCTGCTCAAATGCCAATCATTTTCCGCGGCAATCGCTTCAAAAAATTGCACGGGTAATTGCATTAATAAACCACAGCCGTCGCCAGTGCGACCGTCGGAGGCAATGCCCCCTCGGTGCTTCATGCGATCTAGACCATGGATTGCCGTGCGCACTATACGGTGGCTGGCTTCGCCATCCATCTGTGCTATCAACCCAAAACCACAATTGTCCCGCTCAAAACTGGGATGATATAAGCTCATACAAAAACCTCCCTAGACCTCAACTGATTACTACTCGGGGAGAAAATGTAAAGACTTTCTATAGATATGCACCCGAACCACCCAAATTAGCCTGAGATTCAATAAAGGTCAAACCAAAAATTTGCATAAAACATGGGTATTAATTCATGTTTCATACACAAATCACAATTGCCTTACGTTAACGTCAACAGTAAAATGTGCCGTATAACATTATGAATAAAAAGAATTTTAAAAACTATCAAACTCAATATTTACCAAGGTGTAACATGCTGGTGGGATTGTTTTTGATTTAGAAATAGTGATTTTTATTGCAAACACAGTAAATAGATAAAAAATTAAAATTGTTGAATTGTTATTCATTTTTGATGTGAGCAAGATCTCAGCGGTAAGCTGGCTAATTTGAGGATGCGCACATTTATGATAATAACGGTATGAGTCAGGCGGGAATTTGATGTAGCGCCAAGAAAACTCTCGCTACCTTATTTACACTAAGCTTTTTCTTCTATTTGTTCACGTATTTTCTTTTCTATTTGTGATTTTATCTTGGTTATTCTCAATGAAGCGATATGAAATTTGGTGGGTGCTCTGATGGGGCTTGATGCATATGTGAACACCTTTGGTGCCGTTTGTAAGGCGCGATATGGCACCCGACTGCGAAAACTCACTATAGATGCCAAGTTTACTTGCCCTAACCGTGACGGCACTTTAGGGCGCGGAGGTTGTACTTTCTGTAATGTGGCGTCATTTAGCCATCAAACCGCCGAACTATTGAGTATTACTGAGCAACTCGAACAGGGTAAGAGCCGCTATCGTGAGGCGAAGCCTCAGGCACAAGCCGATAAATTTATTGCTTATTTTCAAGCTTACACTAGCACTTATGATGAATATCAAGTGTTAATGGCTAAGTACGATGAAGCGGTTAAAGATGGCGAGATAGTCGGTTTATGTGTTGGAACTCGCCCCGATTGTGTGCCGAATAATGTACTGGATTTACTGGCGCGTTATCAGGCAAATGGTGTCGATGTGTGGTTAGAACTCGGGTTGCAAACAGCCAAAGATGAAACACTGCGTAGAATTAACCGTGGCCATGATTTCGCCTGTTATTGTGACACTGTGTCTAGGGCGAGAGCTCGCGGTCTTAAGGTGTGCACTCATCTCATTCTTGGTTTACCCGATGAAACCCATAGCGATTATATGGCGACTTTAGCTGCTGTATTGCAGCATGGCGTTGATGGCTTGAAGCTACATCCTTTGCATATCGTCGAAGGTAGCACTATGGCTAAGTCGTGGCGAAGTGGGCGCTTACCTTTATTGAGTCTTGAGGATTATGCCCACAGTGTCGGCGAGATGATCCGCCATACCCCCCTAGACGTGATTTTTCACCGTGTCACCGCTTATGCGAAAAAGCCTATGCTATTAGCACCCGATTGGTGTGCCTATCGTTGGGATGGATTGGTGGCGATTGTGGATAATTTGCAGCATTATGGTGGACAAGGGCACGCATTAGCGCAACGATAGAGGCAAGTTAGTGGGATAAATTTACTCCCTAAATGTTATGTCGTCGCTATTATTTCGTAAGCGTTTATTTACGACTATTAGTTTGTTTTTTGTTAATTTTAATCTGAATTAGACCATGAATATCGCTATAAGTTGCACTGACAATTTTAGTGGGTATCATGTGATAAATTCGTTTTAAGCATTGAACCACTTAAGGGAGGCCTTATGGCCACAGTTGAATTAGAAGCAATCCTAGATCTCAATACTCTCGAACAGTACTGCAGCGCCATTGGTGCCGGTACCTTACTCAAGAGTGTGGTGTTATTTGAGCAGTTAATGCCTGAATATGTTGGAAATCTAGTGAAAGCTAACGACGCAGCAGACAAAGATACCTTATGTTCAGAAGCACATAAATTTAAAGGTGCTGCAGGTTCTGTGGGGTTAAAACGTATTCAGCAGATCGCCCAGTTATTACAGCATGGCGAAGAAGCAAGATGGGATGCTGAACATGGCTCTTGGGTTGCTGACATCGTTGAACACGCGAGTGCAGATTTACAACAGTTAAAGTTATTCCTCCAAGCCAAAGCATAAAATATTACTTGCTAAGGTAAGTTAAGGCGCAGCGATAATGTCTATTGTTGCGCTCAATTGAGTGAATCTTGCATTGGTTTTACGATTAAGTTTATTGTTTTCGACATTTTCTTGTTAGCGCTTTTCCCATCTTATTTTGTTACTCCCACTTAAGTTTTACGGCGAACCGATTGAATATCGATTCGGGTCACAATCCTGATATCTTATGCCGCGTTATTGCTCATCACTTATGCTAAAGTAGATTTAATTTCTTAATTCATAACCTTCATGGCAATCGAGAAAATGAAAAGTTTACCTAGCTTAAAAAACTTATTCTATTTGGTGAATCTCCATCAAGAGCAGAATTTTAACCGCGCCGCTAAGGTGTGTTTCGTCAGTCAATCAACACTTTCAAGTGGGATCCAAAACCTAGAAGAGCAGTTAGGGCATCAGTTGATTGAGCGAGACCATAAGTCATTTATGTTTACCGCCATTGGTGAAGAAGTGGTGCAGCGCGCCCGTAAAATTCTCACTGATGTGGATGATTTGGTGGAATTAGTGAAAAATCAAGGTGAGCCGATGACGGGGGATATTCGCTTAGGCTGTATTCCAACCATAGCGCCTTTCCTATTGAGTCGTGTGATCCGCCAGTGTCAGCAATCTTATCCGGCGATGAGTTTATTATTGAAGGAAGATACCACTGAGCGTTTGTTAGATGCTTTGGGGAAAGGAGAGCTGGACTTATTAATCCTAGCGCTACCCGTTGATACTAGCGGTTACCACAGCATGAAAGTGGGCATAGATCCTTTCAAAATGGTGGCCCACAAAGATTTAGCGGGTGGCATACATCAACCTATTGATTATCAAACTCTGCCGGACGAGAGTATTTTTCTTCTGCAAAGTGAGCATTGCATCACAGGCCATGCTATTACTGCATGTCAGCTAGGTGATAGTGCGAAAGTCAATCCGTTTGCCGCCACCAGTTTGCATACTTTAGTGCAGATGGTGAACAGTAAACTGGGCACCACGTTTCTTCCGCAAATGGCCATTGACGCGGGTATTTTGAATGACACAGATTTAGTGGTGATGACGCCACCGGGTGAGGCACCTTACCGTGATATCGGCCTTGTCTGGCGTCAAACCACCAGTCGGATCTTAACTTTCCGCACTTTAGGTTTAATGATCCAAAAATTATTAGCTAAGGACGAGGAATAAACTGACTGTAACTGCAAAGCATTAATTCAAGCTAAAGCTTAAAGTCGATTACAAATCAGAGCGGGGAAACGCCAAACACTTCAATTGAGTGTTGTTTCCCTTTGAGTTTGACTGGGCCTAGATTTGATAGGTTATACTGAGTGTTGGGGTTATCTAAACGTCCCGCGAGTGCACCCGAAATCAACATGCGCTGTCCTAGTGGATTACATTGGTCTTGCAGTCTTGCTAAGGTATTGAGCACGTCACTAAAGAAACTAATTTCTTGTTTCTGTACACCAACAACTGCAGCGACGACTTGGCCACAATGGGCCGCCGCTTTAAATTTCGGCACAAAGCCATAATGCTCTTCAAAGTAGCGGCGTTGCCAGTTCAGTTGTTGGCTAAATTCAAAATAGATATTCATGCAGCGGTCGTGAACTATCCCTTCTTCTAATGGCCAGTGAAGCAGCACTGCATCTCCCATATAGCGGTAGATTTCAGCTTCGTTATTGGACACAGTATCTGAAAGTAAACTAAAGCTGTCTTGGATCAATCGACTAAAGCGGTAATCGCCAAGTGATTCGGCATGTGTGGTTGAGGCGACCATGTCTAAATAGAGGAATAAGCGCTGCTCGTATCTTGGCTTGTGGTATTTACCAAGGCCTATGTTAAGTAAAATACGCGGCCCGACTAATAATGCCATTTGCTCGACAAAAGCTAAGCTGACTCGTACAACGACCAAATATACGATCAATGCTTGGAATGAAGGACTATAGAGAATGTGCGCCGTCAGCATTTGTCTGAGGGTCGACATGTGATTTTCGATGGCCCACATATTTAAAAACTGAGTCATGTAAGCTAACGTCGTAGCACCCAGTAATAAAAACAAGCCCTTAAAGATGACTGAAAACACATAGGGGAGGCGATTGATTGCACTGAAATCGGCAATGACGTTCGACATCCAATGTAAGCTGCCGAAAATAATCCCCATGTAGATAGCAAGTGTTGCGAGATCAGCCGAACTTACCGCCCATTGGGGCAGCTCTGGTGATTGGGCATATCGAAAAAACACGAATGCAGCCATGGCAATCGCCCAAGCTAAAATCGCAAAAAGGAGTTTTTTCGCTTGTCTACGTGCTCTCACTGCTTGATTGGTATCCGAATACGGCTGTGATTTCAGGATGCCGTAGTTTATAGAAAAGAGTCACCTTAGTGCCAGTGAAATTTGTGATCTGGATCAATCCAAGTCCATATCGTTACTAAAAATTAACCAAATACCTTATTAAGTATCATAGCAGTGAAACTGGTCTTTAAATAAAAGCCCCTAGGGTTGGTCATTTTGAGGCTACCATCTTCGGCAATGCTTTGTGTTAACGCCTTACTATTCGCGGCCTTAGGGCGCAATTGCAGCACTTCTCCGTGGCGCGCTGTAAGCCTCTCTACTTTTCCGAGGGCGATAAGCTCCATGATCTCTTCCCAATCCTGTTGCAGTAATTGTAACTCGTGCGGATCCGGTTCCCACAATATTGGCGTACCTATACGGCGCTCACCCACAGGAATATGCCTCTCTCCTTCAACGGGTACCCAAAGTACTCGCTGTAACTTATGGCAGACTAAGCTGTTTTGCCAGGTTAATCCTTGGATATTCGATAGCGGCGCCACGCAGACATAAGTGGTCTCCAGCGGTCGCCCCTGTGTATCAATGGGGATAGTTTTAAGCTCGACCCCTAAATGCAGAAAATCTTGCTCAGGTTTAGAACCCGCCGTTGCGCCTAATTCCATTTCGATTAATTGACCGACCCAACCTTTATCGCGTTTAAGATCCTTGGGGACACGAATGCTTCTTTGGCTTGCTATCTGCGCCAAACTCACGCCCGCCATCATGTTGGCACGTTCGAGTAGTTCAGATAGATTTTCAGGGGGGATAATTCGATTCATGGCTGGATTTTACTTAAAAATAACCGCTTAGCAATGGCGGTTAAAAAATGAGCTCTACAGGGTGGATTAACTTGTACCGAATGTTTTTATTCTAAGTGACTGATTTTAAATTTTATATCCGTGTTAACCCCCGTTTTGCAAAAAAGTGTTCAAAGTTACTCTCTGCTTTCCCTTGCGTTCCCCACATACTTATCCACAGATATTATGGATAACTCAGTAAAGTGAGCCTCCTAACCTAATAAAAATCCTAAGTCAATGCGAATAAAGTGCATTTATTCTGGCTTTTGTGGACAGTTGTGGACACTATTTGTGTATAAAGTTGAGTAATATCGCGAGAATGATAGAAATACTTCTTGCTGGTCAAATAATGAGCTTTATTGGTTTCTTAGTCTAAAATAAATTATGGTTAACGTGCAAGGTTATGAATTTATTAATCATTAAGTTTTAACGCTAAATTTTAAAAACGATAGTAAATAGATGTTTTTTGAACGTTATAACAAGTTCACCTGAGTTTCAAACAGAGATATCCACAGAAAATGTGGATATCCCCGGATTCCATCCCCTAGCATTGTTGATAAATGTCTTTTAAGTCAGATGTTATCCAAAGCTTAGGATAAAATAGAGGTTTGCTGAGAGACTAGCTTTATGAAACAATCAGTTTATTAAAATTTAATGTGATTTGGAGTCCATGTGATTGATAGCGACGGCTTTCGCGCAAATGTGGGCATTATAATTTGTAACAGATATGGCCAAGTCATGTGGGCTAGACGTTTCGGTCAACACTCATGGCAATTTCCTCAAGGTGGCGTCGATGATGGCGAGACAGCAGAAGAGGCTATGTACCGTGAGTTGTATGAAGAAGTGGGCCTAAGACCTGAACACGTGCATATATTAACCTCGACCCGTTCTTGGTTACGCTATCGTTTGCCAAAGCGTTTAGTCAGGCAAGACAGTAAACCTGTGTGTATCGGGCAAAAACAAAAGTGGTTTCTGTTACAACTGAAAAGCCAAGATAGTGCGATTAATTTGAGTTCTTCTGGGCATCCTGAATTTGACGATTGGCGCTGGGTAAGTTATTGGTATCCTGTGCGGCAAGTTGTGTCATTTAAGCGTGATGTTTATCGTAAGGTGATGAAAGAGTTTGCGGTAACGGCATTGTCATTCCAAACCCTAGAAATACCTAGGAAACGGGGAAGACAAAAAACAACGGGCTGATTTCAAAAGAGGATTGAAAACAGTGTTAAATACGCTTAGGGATATTACTCAGGCTGTGGCATCTGCCCACAGTTTGGAAACCGCATTAGAAATCTTAGTTTCATCGACTAAAGCGGCGATGGAAACCCAATGTTGCTCCATCTATATCCTAGAAGAGCAAGAACTCGTGTTATCTGCAACCGATGGTCTTGAAAAAAGCGCCGTTGGTCGAGTACGTATGCCGCTGACTGAAGGTTTAGTTGGACTCGCTGCCCAGCGAGAAGAGGCCGTTAATTTAGCTGATGCTCGGCTTCATCCAAGGTTTAAGCTTTTTCCTGAAGTCGCCGAAGAAGAATACCGCGCTTTTTTAGCTGTACCTATTATCTACCAGAAGGCTGTGGTTGGGGTGATAGTGGTACAGCAGGCGAGTGCTCGCCAATTCAGTGAGGGTGAAGAAGCCTTCCTGATGACGCTCGCCGCCCAATTAGCGATGGCGGTGCGTGGCTTAAAACAAAAAGCACAAGTCAGCTCCCATCATCAACAAATTCTGTTTCAAGGTACTTCAGCGTCAAACGGTATCGCCATTGCGTATGCCTTCGTACTTGGTGGGGAAATCCCCCTTGAACAGCCTGAGGTACGTTCTGACGATATTGCCTATGAATCGAGTCGCTTAACCACGGCTATGGTGCGTTGTAAAGAAGCAATAGGTGCCTTATCTCAACGGTTTGATCGCGAGCAAGATGACGAAGTTGTCTCCATTTTCAATGCATTACAGTTACTGCTTGATGATGCTAGTTTAGGCGGCGAATATACCCGTGAAGTGCAATTAGGCTGGGCTGCTGAGTCGGCGGTGAGCCGAGTGTCTCTACGCTATATTCAACAGTTTTTAGCAATGGAAGACCCTTACCTTAAGGAGCGGGCTAGCGATATTCGCGACTTAGGTCAAAAAGTATTGCGCCAACTTATTGAGCCAGAACGTCTAGAGCTTGAGCCCGATAAACCCGTAATCCTCATTACCCGTGAAGCCGATGCGACTATGTTGGCTGAGTTCCCAAGGCAAAAGCTTGCGGGTATTGTCACTGAGCTAGGTGGCGTAAACTCCCATGCCGCCATTTTAGCCCGCGCCTTAGGTGTGCCTGCAATCACAGGTGTCGAGCAACTGTTATCTGCCAATATTGACCAAAAACTTTTAGTCGTAAACGCAAGCCGTGGTCAGTTATTGGTGTCGCCATCACCTGCGATTGTCGGTGAGTATCGTAGCCTGATTTCGGCACAAAAAGCCTTGCAACGCCAGTATGCCCAAGAATTAGCGCTGCCTTCTGTAACCTTAGATGGTTCACGTATTCGCTTGTATCTCAATGCGGGATTACTCAGTGGTGTGGCCTCTGAAATTGCAGAGGGCGCCGACGGTATTGGGCTTTATCGCACTGAAATTCCTTTTATGTTGCAACAGCGCTTCCCGAGTGAATCTGAGCAAGTCAAAGTCTATCAACAGGTCTTGTCGGCAGCGTCCGGTCGACCTGTGGTGATGCGTACTTTAGATGTGGGAGGTGATAAACCTTTACCGTATTTCCCGATTAAAGAAGACAATCCTTTCCTTGGATGGCGCGGTATTCGCTTGTCTCTGGATCATCCTGAGCTTTTTTTGGTGCAGTTACGGGCCATGCTACAGGCTGGGGGAGACGGTAAACAGTTAAGTATTTTGCTGCCTATGGTCAGCAACTTAGATGAAATCGATCAATCCTTAGAATATTTGCAACAAGCCTATGTCGAATTAAAAAACGATGTTAACAGCGACATAGTGATGCCACGAATAGGCATTATGCTCGAAGTGCCCGCCATGCTATATCAGTTGGATGATGTGGCAAAACGAGTGGATTTTGTCTCTGTTGGTAGTAATGATTTAACCCAATATTTATTGGCTGTTGACCGTAATAACCCGCGGGTAAGCTCGTTATTTGACAGTTATCATCCTGGAATATTGCGGGCTTTGCATCAGGCGCACCTAGATTGTCGATACCATAAACTCGATATTAGTATCTGTGGAGAGCTCGCGGGCGAACCTATGGGGGCCATTTTGCTGGTGGCTATGGGATACGATCAGTTGAGTATGAATCAGGGCAGTTTAGCGCGGATCAATTATCTATTGCGACGTGTTGCGCGGGCCGATTTAGATCAATTACTTGCTAAAGCGCTGAGCCTACCAAACGGCTTCCAAGTGCGTGAGCTGGTTAAAGAATATTTGACCCAGCAGGGTCTCGCAACAATTCTTAATTAACTAATGCCGTGTTAAGCTAAGGCCCTCAATTTATCACGCTGTAGGTACTCGTGTGGATAGTTTGTTGTTGGTGTTCTTTATTTGCTTGGCTTTAGGCGCATTTGTCGGCTTTATGGCTGGATTATTAGGTATCGGTGGCGGCTTGATTGTAGTGCCGGCACTGCTTTATATTTTGCCATCGGTCGGTATTAGCTCTACTCAGCTCCCCCATATTGCAATTGCCACTTCGCTAGCAGCCATTATTCTCACCTCTATTTCGTCGGCACGTGCCCACCATAAGCGTGGCAATGTGCCTTGGGATTTATTCAAATCAATGTTACCTGGCCTGATTATAGGCGCGCTGGCTTCAGGTTTTATTGCTGAGCGTATTCCCGCTGATAAGTTACAACAAGGTTTTGCCATCTTTGTGATTTTAATGACAATTCAAATGGCTTATCCCGTTAAGGCCGAATCAAATCGTCAATTACCTAATTCAGTAGTGCTTTTTGTTGTATCGGCTTTTGTTGCGGTTTTGGCAGGTTTGACCGGGATAGGTGGCGGTATACTGATAGTGCCATTTTTGACTTTTTATGGTTTACAGATGCGTCAAGCCGTGGGTTTTTCTGCTGCGATGGGCTTCTTAATCTCTCTTTCTGGCAGTTTCGGCTATATTATTGCAGGAATGAATGCCCCTGAGTTGCCCTATGGTACCTTAGGCTATATCTATTTACCTGCATTGTTTGGTTTAGTGATTACTTCTGTCTTGATGGCGCCTGTGGGGGTAAAAGCGGCGAGCACTTGGCCAACACCTGTACTTAAAAAGATATTTGCACTGTTACTTTTATGTGTCGGCCTTAAGTTAATTCTGACCTAGTTTTTATGTTTATCTCAGTTTGAGGCTGCTAATGGATTTGTTATGGCGTTGAGTTTCCCCAATATCGATCCCGTGATCGTTTCATTTGGACCGTTTAATCTTTTTGGACAAACCTTTGAACCGGCACTGCGTTGGTATGGTTTTACCTATTTAGTCGGATTTGTTGCGGCCATGTGGTTGTTGAACCGCCAAGCCGACCGTTCAAAGGGGATATGGACGCGGGAGCAAGTTTCAGATTTACTCTTTTATGGTTTTCTTGGGGTGATTTTAGGTGGCCGTATCGGTTACGTGCTTTTTTATCATTTCGATTATTTCCTCGCCAGTCCCCTCTATTTATTTAAAATCTCTGAAGGTGGCATGTCCTTCCACGGCGGTTTGATGGGCGTGATTACGGCGATGCTCTATATCGCGTGGAAACAAAAACGTACTTTTTTTGCTGTCGCCGATATGGTGGCACCTGTTGTGCCTATTGGTTTAGGCGCTGGTCGTATTGGTAACTTTATCAACGGCGAGCTTTGGGGACGAACCACTGATCTGCCTTGGGCTATGGTGTTTCCAACTGGTGGGCCTGACCCACGTCATCCATCCCAGTTGTATCAGTTCGCCCTTGAAGGCGTAGCATTATTCCTATTACTTTACTGGTTTAGCAAACGTACCGATAAAGTCGGTGCAGTCTCTGGTATGTTCTTAGTCGGTTACGGTATGTTCCGTATTATGGTTGAAACTGTGAGGCAACCCGACACACAGTTGGGACTTTACTGGGGATTTATGACTATGGGGCAGATACTCTCTGTGCCTATGGTGTTAATCGGTTTGTACTTGATTTTTCGTGAGCAAGGTAAGCAGCAATGAAACAGTATTTAGACTTAATGAAGCACATATTAGCCGAAGGCGTGGATAAATCGGATCGCACAGGTACTGGGACTCGCTCGGTATTTGGCTATCAAATGCGCTTCGATTTGAGCAAAGGTTTTCCTTTGGTGAGCACCAAAAAATGCCATATGCGCTCTATCATCCATGAATTGCTGTGGTTTCTGAAGGGGGAAACTAACGTTGCCTATTTACGCGAAAACAAGGTCAGCATTTGGGATGAATGGGCCGATGATAATGGCGATTTGGGCCCAGTTTATGGTGCCCAGTGGCGCAGTTGGCCAACCCAGAGTGGTGATGCTATCGATCAGATTTCGCAAGTTATCGCCCAGATAAAATCTCAGCCAGATTCTCGCCGTCTTATCGTTTCTGCGTGGAACGTGGGCGAACTGGATAAAATGGCTTTGGCACCGTGCCACGCGTTTTTTCAGTTCTATGTAGCCGATGGCAAATTATCTTGTCAGCTGTATCAGCGTAGTTGTGATGTGTTTCTTGGTTTGCCATTTAATATTGCCAGTTATGCTTTGTTAACTATGATGGTCGCCCAGCAATGTGACTTGGCCTTAGGTGATTTTGTGTGGACGGGTGGCGATACCCATTTATATTCTAATCATATGGAACAGACGGCACTGCAGTTAAGTCGTGATCCAAAACCGCTGCCGACCATGACTATTGTACGCAGACCTGAGTCGATTTTTGACTATCAATTCGATGATTTTGAATTAACAAACTACGCTCCACACCCTCATATTAAAGCCCCTGTTGCTGTGTGAAGTATGTTTTTTAGTCTAACACTTCGGGATAACCGAGGTGTTAGGTAGAAACTTACGATTATATTTGTTATTACAATTCGTCTACACTCAATTCATTATGATTTTTAGGAGTGCAAGATGGAAAAAGCAATTAGAAATTTTCTGAGCCAAGAGTCGGCTGGCGGTATCCTGTTATTGGTTGCTGTTGCCTTAGCCATGCTGATGGCCAATTCCCCCTTATCTGGACTTTATCAAGGCTTTTTAGGCACTGACGTTCAAGTCAAAATTGGCGAGCTCAACATACACAAGCCACTTATCCTGTGGATAAACGATGGCTTGATGGCCATATTCTTTTTGCTGATTGGTTTAGAAGTGAAACGTGAGTTACTTGAAGGCGCCTTATCAAGTGTCGCTCAAGCTTCCCTGCCTACCTTTGCAGCCATTGGTGGCATGTTAGTCCCTGCTGGTGTGTACTTACTGTTTAACTATGGTGATCCTGTCACACAAGCGGGCTGGGCGATTCCTGCCGCGACCGATATTGCCTTTGCCTTAGGTATTATGGCACTGCTCGGAAGCCGCGTTCCTGTTTCACTGAAAGTCTTCTTACTTGCTTTAGCTATCATCGATGACTTAGGCGTCATAGTGATTATCGCGCTGTTTTACAGTACTGACTTATCAACCATCAGTTTAGTGATTGCCAGTTTAGCGATTGCGGGCTTGGTCGGGTTAAACCGCAAAGGGGTTACTTCACTTTTACCCTATGGCATCTTAGGGTTAATTCTTTGGGTTGCCGTACTCAAGTCTGGAGTGCATGCGACTCTGGCTGGCGTCATCATTGCTTTTTGTATTCCATTGCGGGCAAAGGATGGCAGTTCACCCTCAGAAGGCTTAGAGCATAGTTTGCATCCTTGGAGTACTTTCCTCATTTTGCCAGTGTTTGCTTTTGCCAATGCGGGCGTTTATGTCGGCAATATGAATTTGGAGACGTTAATTTCTCCTGTTCCTGTTGGTATTGCATTGGGCCTGATGTTAGGTAAGCCAATCGGTGTAATGTTATTTAGCTTTATTGCGGTGAAACTAAAATTAGCGCAATTGCCCGATGGCGTAGGTTGGAAGCAAATTGCCCCCGTCGCTGCCATGTGCGGTATTGGTTTTACTATGTCTATGTTTATTGCGTCGTTAGCCTTTGAACATGCAGACCCTATGTACGGTGACTTAGCACGCCTAGGGACCTTAATCGGTTCGATTATGGCAGCGTTAGTCGGGTATTTCTGGTTATCAAAAGTGTTACCTAATAAAGGAGTATAACTATGATAAAGTTGAAATTAATGGGAATAGCAACGCTCTTATGTTTATCGACATCCGCGACGGCATCGCAAATTTCGGCCTGTAATCAGGATGCAAACTCGCAGACTTGCCAAAGCTATCTTGAAGGGATAGTGGATGGCGCTTTGATGTTTAAATCTGATTCCTTAGGGGCGAGATTAGAAACTAATGGTTATGAATCGAGGGCACTTAAGTATCGCGGTGGTAAACGTTTCCAAGAAGCGAATCGAACCTATTGCGCCGAACGTATTCCAGAACGTAACGTTTTAGTTTCAGGAGTCACTGAAGCGGTAAGTCTGGGGAATGCTGCCGATTTGGAGCAGTTACAAGGCATAGTTACTAACTTACTCGACTGCCAGCGTTTAAAGTAACTTGACTGGGAATCATCAGGTTTTTAATCATCTGATTTTAAACTAATCGAGTTTAAAATAACACAGTAACCCCTCAGCGCTTTGGCGTTTGAGGGAGCATTAACAGCGGGTTAGCATGCTGCACTTGAATTATAACCACTTGTATTATTTTTGGATGATTAAGAAAAAGGGCTCAGTCGCGAAGGCGGCCGAAGCCCTATGTTTAACGCCGCAAACGATAACGGGGCAAATTCGTGCCTTAGAAGATAGGTTAAACGGCAGTCTGTTCAAGCGAGTCGGTCGGACATTGGAGGCGACAGAGTTAGGTGAATTGGTGTTTCGCTACGCCGATAAGATGTTTAGCCTTAGCTATGAAATGCTCGATTTACTTAACTATCAAAAAGCGGATGCCATGTTATTCGAGGTGGGTATTGCCGATGCCTTATCTAAAGCTTTAGTCAGTCGAGTGTTATTATCTGTAGTGCCTAATGACAATTCTATGCACTTAGCCTGCTATGAGGCGACTCACGAGAGCCTAATGGCGCGTTTACGTGAGCATAAACTGGATATGATCCTTTCGGATTGTGCAGGTGAGTCACTGAAATACCCTGAAATTTTATCTAAAAAATTAGGTGAGTGTGGCGTGAGTTTTTTCTCCGCTGAGACTTATAGCGCAGATTTTCCGGCTTGTTTAGAGCAAGGCCAGCTATTAATCCCCGGCCGCAGAACCTCACTTGGACAACAGCTATATCGCTGGTTTGACGAGCAAAACCTTAAAGTCAGTATCTTAGGTGAGTTCGATGATGCGGCCATGATGAAAGCCTTTGGTTACCTTAAACGAGGTATTTTTGTCACACCGTCGATTTATCGCCAAGAAGTGATTTCCCATGGTATGAATTTGCTCGGTGAAACCACCGATGTGAAAGAGGAATACCATGTGATGTTTGCCGAACGTATGATCCAACATCCTGCGGTAAAGCGATTATTGGATACAGATTTTAGCGATCTCTTTGAGGGGCTCGATACGCAAGTACAACAATGCTAATTTTGTAAGTCAATATGAAGGGTTAATCGACACTTTAGTCAGTGAACTGATAGACTAATGCCAAATCTGTGTTGGGAGAAATACCTTGGAATTAATGAACATCGCAAGGGTTCGCTGGGCATGTCGCCGTGGGATGCTGGAATTAGACGTCTTGCTTCAACCTTTTGTTGAAAACTTCTATCAAGAAATGTCCGATGAAGATAAAACCGTGTTTATCCGTTTGTTGGAATGTGAAGATCCAGAATTGTTTGCTTGGTTTATGGGCCATGAAGTGTGCCCTGATATTGAACTGGCTCGTATGATAGTGAAAGTCCGTGGAAGACCGGCACCATAGTTTCAGTGTAAAAGCCTCTTTCGACCAACGACTCTCGTTGGTCGTTTTTATTGGCGTTTGTTCTAGCTCATTTCTGCTTTGGCCCCAAAGCGACATTATCGCCTTATCTCTGCTTAAATATTTGTTTATCGTACTTGTTAGTATTTTTTTGCTGTCGCAGTTGTGGCGACTGCAGCATTGGCGTTTAGATTTTGTGCTGAGTGATAAAGGCGAGGGACGTTTGTCAACGGGGGAGCACTTTCAGGTACTAAAACGCACTTGGGTCACGCCCTTTGTTTGCTTGATTTATATCGAAGTGGATACTCAATTGCGGCTCTTGCTGGTTTGGGCTGATATGTTAGACGATACTGACTATCGACATTTATGTCGGCTGTTGCTGCGGGCTAAAATGCAACAGACTAAACCTCATTCTAAGATTTAGTCTGTTTATGATGAAGTAATCTATGCGTATGCGGTTACTTTTCTGGTAGTAAAATTGTTGGGCGAGGCGCGTCTAATTTCTCTGGATGATCGATATTAAAATGCAGCCCACGGCTTTCTTTACGCTCCATGGCACAGCGAATAATTAATTCGGCCACTTGCACTAAGTTACGTAATTCGAGCAAGTTATTGCTAACCCTGAAGTTACTGTAATATTCCTGAATTTCTTGCTGTAACATCAGGCAGCGGCGCAGTGCTCGCTCCAGACGTTTATCAGAGCGTACAATTCCAACGTAGTCCCACATGAATAACCGCAGTTCGTGCCAGTTATGGGCGATGACCACTTCCTCATCCGAGTTCGACACTTTACTTTCATCCCATGCTGGAATTTGTCCCGGGATTTGAATTTTATGCAGTTGGCTTTCTATGTCCTGTGACGCCGCACGGGCAAACACTAAACATTCGAGTAACGAGTTACTCGCCAGACGATTGGCACCATGTAAGCCCGTATAGGCGACTTCACCAATAGCATAGAGACCATTGAGATCCGTCTGACCGTGCATATCTGTCATTACACCACCGCAGGTATAGTGTGCGGCGGGTACCACAGGAATCGCATCTTTAGTGATATCGATTCCCAGCTCTAAGCAACGGCTATAGATGGTCGGGAAATGCTTCATCACAAAGTCAGCATCTTTATGGCTGATATCGAGATAGACGCAATCGGCACCCAGACGTTTCATCTCATAGTCGATGGCGCGGGCAACGATGTCACGGGGAGCGAGTTCAGCGCGTTCATCAAAGTCCGGCATAAAGCGGCTGCCATCAGGACGACGCAGATAAGCACCTTCTCCACGCAGGGCTTCGGTGAGTAAGAAGTTGCGCGCATCTGCGTGGTACAAACACGTCGGATGGAATTGGTTGAACTCCATATTCGCCACGCGGCAACCTGCACGCCATGCCATGGCAATACCATCACCGCTAGCGACATCGGGGTTTGAGGTATATTGATAAACCTTAGAGCTACCGCCTGTTGCTAACGCAACAAACTTGGCCTTAACGGTTTCGACGTGTTCTTCATTACGATTCCACACATAAGCGCCTAACACACGATTACCTGGGCGATTTAACTTACGGGTGGTGATGAGGTCGATGGCGTTATAGCGTTCTAAAACTTGAATATTGGGGTGGGCGAGTGCGCGCTCTTGCAGTGTGGTTTGCACTTCCTTGCCTGTAGCATCGGCAGCGTGCAGAATGCGTCTGTGGCTATGGCCGCCTTCACGGGTTAAATGGTAAGGTGCATCTTTTGCGTTGCCGTCTGTGGTTTCTTCTTTATCGAAGGCGACGCCACATTCGATAAGCCATTGCATCGCACTCTTGGCATTTTCAGCCGTGAAAGTGACAACGTCTTTGTCACATAAACCCGCCCCTGCGATTAAGGTGTCTGCAACATGGGATTCGATAGTGTCACTTTCGTCGAAGACGGAGGCGATACCGCCTTGGGCGTAGTAAGTCGACCCTTCCGAGAGTGGGCCTTTTGAAAGCAGAATTACTTTTGCTTTTTCAGCAAGATGCAAAGCTAGTGTCAGACCTGCGGCACCGCTACCTATGACTAATATGTCAGATTGGTGTTCAACTACTTGTTTCATCGGGTATCATGATGTGACTGAAGAGTGCCAACTATGGTAAACCAACTCACCGATTATGGGTACTTTCCTTTTTACCTTACTTTTTTTGTATAATTTTTAGAACTTTTTCAAAGCCCGCGAGTCTACATAAGTGAATATGATTCGAGCGACTGAGAAATCAGCATTTTAGATTTAGGAGAAGTCGGCTCGGATGAGTGGACAATTAAGTGATCAACAATTAGTTGAGCGCGTACAACAAGGTGATAAAAACGCTTTTAACCTGTTAGTGCTTAAATATCAAAGTAAAGTCATTAGCTTGATATCCCGTTATGTACGGAACCAAGCGGACGTTGCTGATGTGGCACAGGAAGCGTTTATCAAAGCTTACAGAGCTTTGCCAAACTTTCGCGGTGAAAGTGCATTTTATACTTGGTTGTACCGCATCGCAGTAAACACTGCGAAGAATTATCTCGTATCACAGGGGCGTAGAACGCCTGCGAATGATGTTGATGCAGAAGATGCCGAATATTACGAAGGTAGTGACGCGCTGAAGGAGTTTGCCTCCCCAGAACGGCTAATGTTATCGGATGAAATTAAAAAAGTGATTTTCGATACATTAGAGACCTTACCTGAAGAATTACGAATGGCCATCTCATTGCGTGAACTCGATGGTATGAGTTACGAAGATATTGCCATAGTCATGGATTGTCCTGTCGGGACCGTAAGATCGCGTATCTTCCGAGCTCGAGAGGCAATCGATAAAAAGCTCCAGCCGTTGCTGGAAGCCTAAATTCTTATTTTAAGAAACCCTTATATTTAGACAGGTGAAAAATGGATAAATTAGGTCAAGAATGGGTATCTGCCGCAGTCGATGGAGAGACTGATGCGCAGACCATGGCAGAGTTATCTGCTGATACACATTCACATGATAAATGGCATAACTATCATATGATAGGCGATGCCATGCGTGGCGAATTGCCGCAGACTATTGTGTTAGATCTCTCTGCTAGCATTGCTGCCGCCATTGAACTTGAGCCAGCGATAGTTGCGCCTAAGCATCATGCGTCTAAAGTTACTGCACCTGTAACGCCACAAATTGCCGCCAATTCGGAGCAAAGCCGCGTCGTACCTTTATTTAAGCAATTTGGTCAATATGCCATTGCTGCGACGGTTGCTATGTTTGCGATTGTGGGTGTGCAGAATTACAATCAAACCGCCGATGATGCCGCGTCACCATCGCCCGTGTTAATTACAAGGCCGCTTATTGGTAGCGCATCACCTGTGAGCCTACAAACCGGTCCTGTACAACAGAATCAAGGCTATACCAATGATCAGGTGAATGAGCAACGTCGCCGAATTAATACTTATATCCAAGATCATATGTTGCAACAACGATTGAATACTGGTGCGGTTGTAGAGGACAATACCGAGGTCGTACCCGTTCCGGTCAATCAATAACGAGGAGTTAGCTTGCGTCTAATCCTGTTGGCTTTATTAGCCTTGGTCTTTCCTGCAACCGCGCAGGAGGAC
Organism: Shewanella sp. SM23; assembly: GCF_025654295.1. Lineage (NCBI taxonomy): Bacteria > Pseudomonadati > Pseudomonadota > Gammaproteobacteria > Alteromonadales > Shewanellaceae > Shewanella > Shewanella sp. SM23. The sequence continues at coordinate 178,401 of NZ_JAKKRM010000006.1, read as the reverse complement.
ATGCCTGCCAAAGCTTGGCTCGAAAAAATGAGTCAGGCTTTACGAGAGAAAGAGTTTAAAGCATCGATTATTCAACTTCAGGCCGATCATATTCGGCCTTTGGTTTACCTGCATGGTAAGGTGAATAATCAAGAAGTTGCCTTTCTAGAATACCTTAACGGTCCACCCAAAAATGCAGTGCGTGTCGGTAATCGTGTCACCTTTATTGAGCACGATGAGCCTGCGTATAGTATCGTTTCTAATCATATTCAAGGTGTCTGGCCTGCTGCTTTCTCTGCCAATATGGCGGACTTAGAAGTGGGTTATCAGTTTGTGCTCGGTGGCCGTACCCGTATCGCTGGGCGTCCGGGGCAGATGATCCGCCTGTTGCCTAATGATGAATTCCGTTATGGCTTTCAAATTTGGCTTGATATGGAAACCTATCTGCCGCTGAGATACGACATGCTGACTCAAGATAAGCAATTACTTGAGCAGATCATGGTGATTGAACTCATTGAATTCAGCGAGCCGCCAGCCATTTTGCAAGAGGCCTATAAGCAAGAGTGGCCGGCAGTTATCGATCAAGCCGAGCGCCAAGACGGTCAAAATTGGCAATTTGCTTGGTTACCCGCAGGTTTTACTGTGGTAGTGCGCGACCACCATAGATTAATTGGCAGTCACGAAGCGGTGGAATACATAGCACTGACCGATGGACTGGCAAATATTTCTGTTTATGTGGCGCGTGCGGGCACGAGTCCATTGCCTGAAGAATTAATTACCCGTAATGGCTTGTCCTTAGTCTCAGAAAAAGTCGGTAATGCCGAAGTAGTTGCTGTGGGTAAAGTGCCGACAGAAACCTTAACGCGCATTGCTAAAAGTCTGACGCTAGAATAGGACGCCGATTATGATGGAAGAAATTGCCAGAGTCGTCTCCAGTGATAGTCAAGGTTGGTTGACGGTTGAAGTGGAACTTAAGAGTACCTGCAAGAGCTGCAGTAACAGTGAGTCTTGCGGGACCTCTGCTGTCGCTCAGGCTTTTTCCTCGAAAACCCAGCAATTTTCTATTCAGAGTGACCGCCGCTGTGAGGCTGGTGAATTACTCAAATTAGGCCTTCCCGAGAGCGTGATCCTCAAAGCCGCGGCATTAATCTATTTAATGCCGCTGTTTGGCCTGTTTGTCGGCGCAGCGTTAGGACAATTTTTAGGCCAGTTGCTTGAGTTTAATCCTAACCTAGGTGCCATGGGCTTTGCGGCCGTTGGTGCCTTGATTGCGTGGTCTTTTGGTAAGCAACAGGCTAAACGTTTAGAAGTTGATGCTCAGCCTGTGATTTTGGCCTATTTAGGTAGGAGCATCAATTTAAACGAATTAGCTCAATAATTTCAATGTGTTATTTTTTATCAAATAGCAGCTAACTGCGGTTTTGGGCGTTGTTTTATCGGCCTGTCTTAAGTAGGAGTGAATGTGATTGGTATTGAAACCGCAATCAGGTACAATTTCGCTCCTTTGAACCGTATCCATTTTCAGTATTAGTCATTGCAGCATAATGAAACAAATTAGAAACTTCTCAATTATTGCCCATATCGACCATGGTAAATCGACGCTATCAGATCGTCTTATTCAGGTTTGTGGCGGTTTAACCGACCGTGAAATGGATTCTCAAGTTTTAGATTCTATGGATCTAGAACGTGAGCGTGGTATTACGATTAAGGCACAAAGTGTCACTTTGGATTATAAAGCCAAAGATGGCCTTGTCTATCAACTCAACTTTATTGATACCCCAGGTCACGTTGACTTCTCCTACGAGGTCTCGCGCTCATTAGCTGCCTGTGAAGGTGCTTTGCTGGTGGTTGATGCGGGTCAGGGCGTTGAAGCTCAGACACTGGCAAACTGTTATACCGCGCTGGATATGAATCTAGATGTGGTACCCATTTTAAACAAGATTGACTTACCACAAGCCGATCCAGAACGTGTTGCTGCCGAGATTGAAGATATCGTTGGTATCGATGCGATGGATGCTGTGCGTTGTTCGGCTAAAACCGGTGTCGGTGTCGACGAGGTTTTAGAAGTCATTGTTGCCAAAATTCCACCGCCAGAAGGCGATCCTGACGCACCATTGCAAGCCTTGATTATCGATTCTTGGTTTGATAACTACTTAGGCGTAGTGTCGTTAGTGCGAATTAAACACGGTAGCCTGAAAAAAGGTGACAAGTTTAAGGTAATGTCTACAGGACAAAACCACACTGCGGATCGCGTCGGTATTTTCACCCCAAAACAAACTGATAAAACCGAACTTAAAACCGGTGAAGTCGGCTTTGTGATTGCGGGTCTGAAGGAAATTCACGGTGCGCCTGTAGGTGATACGTTAACTTTAGCCAAAAATGGTGCTGAAAAGCCGTTACCTGGTTTTAAGAAAGTGAAGCCACAGGTATACGCTGGCGTATTCCCAATTTCGACCGACGAATATGAAAACTTCCGTGATGCGCTGAACAAACTCAGCCTGAACGATGCGTCATTATTCTTTGAACCTGAAAGTTCTTCGGCACTCGGTTTTGGTTTCCGCATTGGCTATTTAGGCCTGCTCCACATGGAAATCGTACAAGAGCGTTTAGAGCGTGAATACAACCTAGAGTTGATCACCACTGCGCCAACCGTAGTGTACGAAGTCGTCATGACTAGCGGCGAAACGATTTACGTTGATAACCCGTCTGATCTGCCTGCGATTAACAACATTGAAGAAATGCGTGAGCCGATTGTTGAGGCCAACATTTTAGTGCCAAAAGAATACTTAGGTAACGTGATTACCCTGTGTATTGAAAAACGTGGCACCCAAGTGAACATGGTTTACCACGGTAACCAAGTGGCTGTAACTTACCATCTGCCAATGGCGGAAGTGGTCATGGACTTCTTCGACCGTTTGAAGTCCACTAGCCGTGGCTATGCATCACTCGAATATAACTTTATTCGTTTCGATCCTGCAGACATGGTGCGTTTAGATATTCTCATCAACGGCGACCGAGTCGACGCCTTGGCTATGGTTATCCATAGATCAAACATTCGTCACCGTGGTTTAGCTTTAGTGGATAAGATGAAAGAACTTATTCCACGTCAGATGTTTGATATTGCGATTCAAGCGGCGGTGGGCAGTCAAATTATTGCCCGTTCAACCGTGAAAGCCCTGCGTAAAGACGTAACGGCTAAGTGTTATGGCGGCGACGTTTCTCGTAAGAAAAAACTCTTAAATAAACAAAAAGAGGGTAAGAAACGGATGAAGCAAGTAGGTAACGTTGAGGTGCCACAAGAAGCATTCTTAGCGGTACTTAAGCTAAACGAGTAATCGTTAGCATAAGAAGTGACAATTTAGTTGACTATTGCGCCGCTGTTTGCGGCGCTTTAGTTAGGTTATCGCATTGGTTTATCACTTTGGTTTACCAAGGTCGAATACGGTAAGTTAACTAAAGTATTATATTCGCTGAGTTAGGCACCTTTAATTATTTTTAAGGCAGGAGTTCAATAAGCAATGGCAGCGTATTTTTCCATTATTCTAGTGCTAATCACCCTGATCTCAGGACTTATTTGGTTAGTCGATGTGCTCGTTTTCGCCCCAAAGCGTCGTGAGAGTTTAGCGTTAGCAAAGGCATCACAAGCGAATTTAACTGAAGAAGCTGAGTACCAAATCATTCGTGAGTCGACCATAGTCGAAACCGCGCACTCTATCTTCCCTGTGATTGCCTTTGTGTTGATCCTACGTTCATTCATTTATGAGCCATTTCAAATCCCATCGGGTTCTATGATGCCTACCCTCTTAGTGGGCGACTTCATTCTGGTGGAAAAATTTAGTTATGGGCTTAAAGATCCCGTATGGCGAACCAAGCTGGTTGAAACTGGCGAGCCCAAACGCGGTGATGTGGTGGTATTTAAATATCCTGAAAACCCCGCCATTGACTACATTAAACGTGTAGTCGGTTTGCCGGGTGATAGAATTATTTACCGTAATAAACAGTTGATGATCCAAAAGGCCTGTGGCGTTGAGCAAACAGCTTGCCCAGAACCGCAAGTTATCGCCCGCACAGAGATAAGTCGTGGTGATTACAACCAAGATGGTGTGCCGTTACTGCGTTATAAAGAGGAATTGGGCGAGGTCGCCCACGATATCTTGATCAACCCAAGTCGACCTGACATGCTGGGATATTTTAAACGCGAAGGTAATTTACCCGCGGGTGAGTTTTTAGTGCCAGAAGGCCATTACTTTGCCATGGGCGATAACCGCGATAACAGTACCGACAGTCGTTTCTGGGGCTTTGTGCCAGAAGAAAACCTGGTCGGTAAAGCGGTAGCGATTTGGATTAGTTTTGAATTTGACCGTTCAAAAGCCGACTTCCTCCCAACTTGGGTGCCTAGCGGTGTGCGTTTTGAGCGTGTAGGTGGAATTAAATAGCATGGAACCGATTAAAAATTTGCCACGTTTGTGTCGTACTTTAGGTTATGAGTTCAAGAATATTGAGCTTTTGACTCAAGCGCTGACCCACAGAAGTGCGGCAAATAAGCATAATGAGCGCTTAGAGTTTTTAGGTGATTCAATTTTATCTATCGTGATTTCTGATGCTTTGTATCATCAGTTTCCGAAGGCAACCGAAGGCGATTTAAGCCGGATGCGTGCCACCTTAGTTCGCGGTGATACCTTAACTATCATCGCCCAAGAGTTTAAGCTCGGCGATTATTTATATCTCGGTCCTGGCGAGTTGAAAAGTGGCGGATTTAGACGCGAGTCGATTCTTGCCGATGCGGTTGAAGCCATTATTGGCGCCGTTTACCTTGATTCCGATCTCGAAGTTTGCCGTGCATTACTGCTGAAATGGTATGCCGAGCGTTTGGCCGAAATCCAACCTGGGATCAGCCAGAAAGACGCTAAGACATTACTGCAAGAACATTTACAAGGGTTTAAAAAGCCGCTGCCTGATTACCAAGTAATCAACATAGAAGGCGATGCCCACGATCAGACATTTACCGTTGAATGTCGTATTGAAGACTTGAGTCAAAGCGTCATTGGTGTGGCGAGTTCACGCCGTAAAGCCGAGCAAATCGCGGCCGCTCAAGTATTGGAGTTACTAAAGAAATGACCAAAAAAACAGACTTGTCAGGTATCGATGCTGCAAAAGCGGCAACTGAGCCGAGTTTAGATGAATTACTGGCAAGGATGAATGCGGCCGCGCCAACGCCGTCGGCCCAATACGATGTCACTTATTGCGGCATGGTGGCGATCATTGGTCGCCCTAACGTCGGTAAATCAACGTTAATCAACCGTTTGCTTGGTCAGAAGGTAAGTATTACTTCTAAAAAGCCACAAACAACGCGCCACCGTATCATGGGTATTCATACCGATGGTCCGAAGCAAATCGTGTTCATCGATACACCAGGTTTACACATAGAAGAGCAGCGGGCGATTAACCGCCTGATGAACCGCGCTGCAGCCAGTTCGCTTGCCGATGTGGCTATGGTGATTTTCGTGGTTGATGGCATGACGTGGACCGCCGATGATGAGATGGTGTTGAGTAAATTACGCCGTGGCGGTGAAGAGCGTCAGACAATTCTGGCGATCAATAAAGTCGACAATATCAAAGACAAAGAATCGCTATTCCCGTATTTGGAAGAAGTCGCCAAAAAATATCCTTTCGATGAAATTTTGCCGATTTCTGCCAGTAAAGGCACTAACGTTAAGCGCATTTTAGAGCTAGCGGCGGCGTCTATTCCTGAAGGACCTTTCTTCTTCCCTGAAGACTATGTTACCGATCGTTCGCAACGTTTTATGGCGTCGGAAATTGTGCGTGAAAAACTGATGCGCTTCTTAGGTGATGAATTACCCTATGATGCGACAGTTGAGATTGAACAGTTCAAGATGATGGAAAATGGCGTTTATCAAATTAATGCCTTGATCCTTGTTGAGCGTGAAGGTCAAAAACGTATGGTGATTGGTAGCAAGGGCGAACGTATTCGTACTATCGCAACTCAAGCTCGCTTAGACATGGAGACCTTGTTTGATAATAAAGTTTTCCTCGAAGTGTGGGTGAAAGTGAAATCCGGTTGGGCCGATGATGAACGCGCCTTGCGTAGCTTAGGTTACGGCGACGATTAAGCATTAATTTCAGCGAGCGCGCTTACCGATGAAACGTGGTTACGTTTTACATCATCGCCCATATCGAGAGTCCAGTGTCTTAGTTAACCTCTTAGTTGACGGCATTGGACGGGTTGATGTGGTTGCCCGAACCGGCAGCGGTAAGCGCTCTATCAAGAGTATTCTCCAGCCCTTTCAACCGCTGATCTTCGAATTTAGCGGTAAGTCTGAATTAAAAACCTTAACTCAAGTCGAAGCCGCTGCGCCTGCTGTGCCTCTTTCTGGTCAAAGCTTGTTTGCTGGCATGTATATCAATGAGTTATTGGTTCGCACTTTGTCTCTACAGCACAATGCCGAAGAGTTGTTCCTCATTTATCATCAAGCCTTAGTCGGCCTTGCCGCGAAGTTTTGCCAATCCCAACTGCGTTATATTGAGCTTGCCTTGCTGCGGGAATTAGGTTTTATGCCTTCTCTTAGCCGCGATACTCAAGGTGAACCACTCGTGCCTGACTATTATTACCAGCTCGTGCCTGAGTTAGGTTTTCAATTTGTACTCAACTCCCGTGCTCGCAATGCCTATCAAGGGGCAATGTTGACGGCGCTTAACGATAACCAGCTCACCGACGCACATTTTTTGAGCGCTAAGTTGTTGATGCGCTCCCTGTTAACGCCATTACTCGGGACTAAACCTTTGTTGAGTCGACAATTGTTCGTCAGCACTGCCGTACCAACTAAGATTGATGGGAATAATTCGCCCTAGCTCCTGTTTTTTAGCGTGAGCCTAAGTACAATAGGCCGCAATATCAGCGTTAAACATTAAGGAGTTCCCGATGAGCCGTATCTTATTGGGCGTGAATATCGACCATATTGCTACTCTGCGCCAAGCCCGTGGCACCAGTTATCCTGATCCTGTGCATGCTGCTGCCGTTGCTGAACATGCTGGCGCCGATGGCATCACTATCCATTTGCGTGAAGACAGACGCCACATCATAGACCGCGATGTGTATCTGTTGGCAAAAACCTTGAAAACCCGCATGAATTTCGAATGTGCGGTGACCGAAGAAATGCTTAACATCGCCTGTGAAATTAAACCGACCTATGTCTGTTTAGTGCCAGAAAAACGTAAAGAAGTCACCACTGAAGGCGGTTTAGATGTGGCGGGGCAGTTAGATAAAATCACTGCCGCAGTGACTCGTTTAGCCGCTGAGGGCATTCAAGTCTCCTTATTTATCGATGCCGATAAAACCCAAATTGATGCCGCCGTTGCATCAGGCGCACCGCTTATTGAAATTCATACAGGCTGTTATGCCGATGCTAAAACTGAAGCGGAAGAAGCTATTGAGTTAGCGCGTATTAGCGAAATGGCAAAATACGCCCATGGCAAAGGTTTAGTGGTTAACGCGGGTCATGGTTTACATTATCACAACGTGAAACCCATCGCGGCGATTCCTGAGTTATATGAACTCAATATCGGCCATGCGATTGTCGCACGTGCCGCCATTGACGGTTTAGCGACAGCAGTGAAAGACATGAAAGTGTTAATGCTTGAAGGTCGTCGAGGCGAATAATGGCGATTGTCGGCCTAGGCACAGATATCGTCGAGATTGAGCGTATTCAGGTCCATGTGGCACGCGCAGGTGACAAGCTGGCGAAACGTGTGCTGACCGAGTCTGAGTTAGCCATTTATACTGCCCATAGTCAGCCAAGTCGTTATCTTGCCAAGCGTTTTGCTGCAAAAGAAGCCGCAGCCAAAGCCCTCGGTACGGGTATTGGCCGCGGCGTGTCGTTTCAGCATATTCACATTGGCAACAATGAGGATGGTGCACCGACGATTCACTTTACCGAGGGGGCGCTGACGCGCTTACAGCAGCTTAAAGCGACGGTTGGGCATATCTCTATTGCCGATGAAAAATCCTACGCGATTGCGACGGTAATCATAGAGTCTTAATAAACCCGAGTTTGTGTCTGTTGGCGGTAAAAAAGGAACCTTAGGGTTCCTTTTTTCATTTCTGGATGGGTATCCAAATCAGTGCCAAATTACTGAATGCAACAATTTATTTACTTTTACTGTTCAGCTTAATTGTTTTACGTTAGTTTATGGCTTGCGCGTCGCTCAATTTGGCGCACGTAAAATCAGGGGCAAATGAAGAGGAACCCGGCATGAAATCCGCCGCAGAGCAGTTATCGACCTACAAAAGTGTGCATTTAAATCAGCGTAATATTCAGACCCATTTTATTGGCATCCCACTGATTATTTGGTCTGCTTTCCTGTTGTTGGCCACAGTGCGTATTCCGCTGGGCAGTATGGGGGAGGCAAGTTTAGCAGTGATAGTCGGTATATTCGTGTTGGCCTATTATGTCCGTTTACACTTAAGGCTTTCAATGGGGCTCATCTTATTTATGGTACCTGTGCTGCTCACAACTGAGTGGGCGGCGCATATCGCTGGTGCCACTTGGCTTGCCTTAGGGGTATTTTTGGTGGGCTGGGTGTTCCAGCTAATCGGCCATCAATATGAAAAAGCCAAGCCTGCCTTTGTGGATGACTTAAATCAGCTATTAATTGGGCCATTTTTCTTAATGGCGGAAGTGTATTTTATGTTGGGCTTAGAAAAGGCGCTGAATGCCCAGATAACACCAATGGCGCTTGAGAAGCGTCGTATGCTTGAGGCGAAAAAGTCTGCATAGCTTGGCTAGATAGTGAATTAGAGTAGATAGATTTATAGCTTGGGGGAGCATCATCGCTTGGAGGAAATCGTCCGCCGGACCACATCTTAACTTGTGTGGTTCGGCCATTTTTTATGCTCAAAATTGAGGATTAAACTCTGGGGGGATGATAATACAGCGGGATAATTCTCACTGTATTAATCATATTCTCTGACACATCAATTATCTCTAATGGATAACCTGCTAAACGTAAACTGGTATTCGCAGAAGGAATTTCCTCCAGATACTCCAGAATCAGACCATTGAGGGTTTTAGGGCCATCGGTGGGAAAGTTCCACTTCATTTCTTTATTCAAATCGCGGATCGTAATGCCCGCATCGACTAAGTAGCTGCCATCTTGCTGCACCTTAATGTCTTCACTCGGGGTGGTCAACATAGAAGTGGTAAAGTCGCCGACAATTTCTTCGAGAATATCTTCGAGTGTTACTAGACCTTGAATATCACCATATTCATCAACGACTAAGCCGATGCGCTCTTTATTTTGTTGGAAGTTAGCTAGCTGCACATTGAGTGGCGTACCTTCTGGCACAAAGTAGAGTTCTTTCACTGCGCGCAGCAAAGATGACTTACTAAATTGCTCTTTAGATTGTAGACGCAGGGCATCGCGTAGATGAATAAAGCCCACTGCATCGTCTATGGTGTCGCGATACACTAACACTCGGGTATGTGGACTTTGGATCACCTGACGATTGATAACCTTAAATTCGTCATTGACGTTAATTCCGTAGATATCTGAGCGTGGCACCATAATATCTTCAACGGTGACTTTCTCTAAATCCAAGATAGATAACAGCATTTCTTGGTGGCGTCGGGGGATGAGTGCCCCTGCCTCATGCACCACAGTACGCAGCTCTTCTTGGCTTAGTGCATCGCTACTATTAACGGTTTTTATCCCCATCAAACGTAAGATACCTGTGGTTATCAAATTAACGCTTGAGACAACATAGGCAAAGGTAGAGGAAAGTATAAGTAGCAGTATGCTAGAGGGAAAAGCAATACGCTCAGGATTTAGCGCTGCGATGGTTTTTGGCGTGACTTCAGCAAAAACGAGCACGACTAACGTAAGCACGCCTGTTGCAACAGCGACCCCTAAGTCGCCCCAAAGACGCATCCCAATGATAGTCGCAATAGCCGATGCGGAAATATTGACTAAGTTATTGCCAATTAAGATCAATCCAATCAAACGGTCAGGACGCTCAAGCAACTTCAAGGCTCTAATCGCACCTTTATGGCCATTGTTGGCTAAGTGGCGTAGACGGTAACGGTTGAGAGTCATCATTGCGGTTTCTGAGCCTGAAAAATAGGCAGAGAATAGGATAAGCACTAGTAAAACGATCAGGAGTGCGCTTGTCGATATAGCGTCCAAAAAAGGCTCCAATGTGGCCAGTAAACTTAAGTAAATACCGACATTTAAAAAAAGTGTCAAGTCGGCCGCAGCAATAACTGCCCCAGCCGACTTAAATGTTTAGTTGAGGATTAATTCTTTGACAATGCGCGCGCCAAAATATGCGAGCGAAAGTAAGGATGCGCCAGTCAGAGTATAAATGACTGCGGTACGAATTTTACAACCGACCCAATACTGTTGCCACAGCATAGTAATGTATACAAACCAAGCCATTATCGACAGAATTGCCTTATGACCTTTACCATCGGCGAACATATCTTCAAGGAAGATAAAACCAGTCGCGAGCGACAAACTGAGCAAGATAACGCCGATAATCACTAGGTGATACAGTTGTTTTTCAACTGTCATCAGCGGCGGAATGCCAGGGCTCAGCATAAATTGTTTTTTCTTCAGTTTATTTTGGATCATCGCCAGTTGTATCGCATACAGGGCGGCAATCATCAGGGCGCTGTAGGCCATGAGTGACAATACGACGTGGGCTAATACTTCAGGATAAAGCTCAAAATGTGTGATGAATTTAGGCGGCAATAACCAGAGTAGGGCAACCGAAAGCACTGAGCAGGCATAAACCACGGGCACGACGACGATGACCTTCAGCCTGAACATCAATATCGTAAAAGTAAAAGCGATAATCCAGTTCACTAAGGAAATCACATTCGTCAGGCTAAAGTTTTGGCCATCTGTGGTGAAAATCACTTGTGATAATGCTGCAGCATGCAAAATAACCGCGATAGCGGCAAAGCCTGCGACAGCACGGCGATTCGGACCGTCTGGGTGAAACAATCTACTCGTCACTAGTACCAATGCAATGCAATAAAAAAACATGGCTGAGGCAGAAAAGATGACCATGGGTAATTAACCTATTTGTGTAGTTAAAGGTGCCTTAAAAACGGGGCATACAGATCAATATTTTCCCTAGAATAACATGAGCTGTCGGCAAATGGGCAGTGACATGAGTTGCAAAATTTAGCAGATTCTTATTGTTAGGGTTAAATAGTGTGTCGACGACAATAAAACATGACTCAGCGCAAGTAAAACACTTAACCACAATCAAGATGGGTGCAGCAGTAGCATAATGCGCATGCATCGTTATAATACAGCCCATCAATCGAGATTCTTAAAGGTATAGAACAGGACGATGTTTGAGAACCTAACCGACAGACTGTCACGCACACTGAAAAATATCAGTGGCCGTGGTCGCTTAACTGAAGAAAACGTTAAGGAAACCCTGCGCGAAGTGCGTATGGCACTGCTGGAGGCCGATGTTGCCCTGCCTGTGGTGCGCGAATTCGTTAATAACGTAAAAGAACGTGCCGTTGGCCAAGAAGTCTCTAAAAGCTTAAGCCCAGGTCAAGCCTTTATTAAGATAGTTCAAAGTGAACTTGAAAAATCCATGGGCGAGGCAAATGAAGCCCTAGATTTAGCCACTCAGCCGCCAGCTGTGATTATGATGGCGGGTCTGCAAGGTGCGGGTAAAACCACCAGTGTGGCCAAACTGGGTAAATTTTTACGTGAACGCCATAAAAAATCGGTATTAGTCGTCAGTGCTGACGTTTATCGCCCTGCGGCGATTAAACAGCTTGAGATGTTAGCGCAAGAAGTGGCGGTGGAGTTTTTCCCATCGGACGTTAGCCAAAAGCCAATCGACATTGCGAAAGCGGCGATTGCCCACGCTAAATTAAAGTTTATTGATGTGGTGATCCTCGATACCGCGGGTCGTCTGCACGTCGACGAAGCCATGATGGACGAGATCAAAGGCTTACACGCTGCGGTCAAGCCTATCGAGACCTTGTTCGTTGTTGATGCTATGACAGGTCAAGATGCGGCAAACACCGCTAAGGCGTTTAACGAAGCTTTACCACTGACAGGGGTGATCTTAACCAAAGTCGATGGTGATGCGCGCGGTGGTGCGGCGTTATCGATTCGCCACATTACGGGCAAGCCGATCAAATTCCTTGGTGTCGGTGAAAAGACCGACGCGCTAGAACCGTTCCATCCCGATCGTATCGCCTCACGCATTTTGGGCATGGGCGATGTGTTATCGCTTATCGAAGAAGTTGAGCGTGGCGTCGATAAAGAAAAGGCCATGAAGCTGGCTTCGAAAGTGAAGCAAGGTGGCAGTTTCGATTTAGAAGATTTCCGTGAGCAGTTACAGCAAATGAAAAATATGGGCGGCATGATGAATATGCTGGAAAAACTGCCCGGTGTCGGTCAATTGCCCCCAGAAGCCTTAGCGCAAATCCAAGACGGCAAGATGACAGGTCAAATGGAAGCCATCATTAATTCGATGACTTCCAAGGAGCGTAAGAACCCTGATTTAATCAAGGGCTCACGCAAACGTCGCATCGCAGCTGGTTCTGGCACGCAAATTCAAGATGTAAACCGTTTATTGAAACAGTTTACTCAAATGCAAAAGATGATGAAAAAAATGTCTGCTAAAGGCGGCATGCAAAAAATGATGCGCGGAATGCGTGGCATGATGCCGCCAGGAATGAAATTTCCGGGACGTTAATCGGGCATTTTTAGTTAAACTTAGCACTTTATCAGTCGGTTGAATCTGGCAACAATGAACCGCTTACTGAGGGCGCAGGCGTAATAATCGCCATCTTTGGTTGCATTCGTTGGAAAGTCAGGTAAAATCTTCCGGCTTTCTATCTGGGACTCTTCGCGAACACGGGGTTCCAGTTTTTATTTTTGCTTCAAGCAAATCATTAGAGGATTGAAAACGCATGGTTACCATTCGTTTAGCTCGTGGCGGCGCAAAAAAGCGTCCATTTTACAACATCGTTGTTGCTGATAGCCGTAACGCTCGTGACGGTCGTTTCATCGAGCGTGTTGGTTTCTTCAACCCATTGGCCCGTGGCCAAGAAGAAACTTTACGTTTAGACCTAGCTCGCGTTGAGCACTGGGTTTCTAACGGTGCAGCTGCTACAGAACGTGTAGCAAAACTGATCAAAGACGCTCGTAAAGCAACAGCTTAATAGCGTTAAGGTATAGATTGATGAGCAGTAACCAACAGCCAGTCGTACTGGGGAAATTAGGCTCCTGTCATGGCATTAAAGGTTGGCTGAAAATCACCGCCTATACCGATTCTGTTGAAGGTATCTTTGACTATTCACCTTGGCTTATTAAAGAAAATGGTGAATGGCGCGAAATAAAGGTCACCCAGTGGCGTTATCAAGGTAAGGCCGTTGTTGCCTTACTTGATGGCGTAGAAACACGGGAGCAAGCGCAAATGCTCACAAATTGTGAGATTGCGATTTTGCCGGAACAGATGAACGATTTGCCAGCAGATGAATTCTACTGGCGTGATCTCATCGGTTGCGAAGTGGTCAATACAACAGGCTATAACATGGGGATTGTCGATCAGATCGTGGAAACAGGATCGAACGACGTATTACTTGTTAAAGCCAACGCTAAAGATAGTTTCGGCAAAGTGGAACGTATGATCCCCTTTGTCCCTGAGCAGTTCATCAAAACGGTGGATCTGCAAGGTAAACAGATTTTAGTGGATTGGGATCCTGACTTCTAAGTCGAGGTACAACAGATGTGGTTAGGGGTAATAACCCTGTTCCCAGAGATGTTCCGTGCCGTGACAGACTTTGGAGTTACGGGTCGAGCCGTGAAAAACGGCCTGCTCGAGTTGCACACGTGGAATCCCCGTGATTTCACCCATGATAGACATAATACGGTAGATGACAGGCCTTACGGCGGTGGTCCCGGAATGTTGATGATGGTGCAACCCTTGCGCGATGCCATCCATGCAGCGAAAGCCGCAGCGGGTGAAGGTGCGAAGGTGATTTATTTGTCACCTCAAGGACGCAAGCTGGATCAGCAAGGCGTCACTGAGTTGGCTCAATCATCACGTTTGATTTTGGTCTGTGGTCGATACGAAGGTATTGACGAACGCATCATTCAAACGGAAGTGGATGAAGAGTGGTCGATAGGGGATTACGTGCTTTCGGGCGGCGAATTACCGGCGATGACTCTGATAGATTCAGTATCGAGATTGGTTCCTGGCGTGCTAGGAAAACAAGCTTCGGCGGAGCAAGATTCTTTCTCCGACGGTTTACTGGATTGTCCACATTACACTCGCCCTGAAAGCTTGGATGGTCTTGACGTACCGGCAGTGCTGCTAAGTGGCAACCACGAACAAATTAGACTCTGGCGTTTACAGCAAAGCCTTGGTAGGACTTTACTTAGACGGCCAGAATTATTGCAAAATCTAGCTCTGACTGACGAACAAACGACTCTATTAGCGCAGTTCGTTGAAGCAATGGACAAGCATGCTTAGTCGTAGCTCAGTTAATTCTAGAACGGAGTAAGTTATGAACAACATCATTAAAATGCTCAACGATGAGCAAATGAAACAAGACGTACCTGCGTTTGGTGCTGGTGATACAGTAGTCGTTCAGGTTCGTGTTAAAGAAGGCGATAAAGAGCGTTTACAGGCTTTTGAAGGCGTTGTAATTGCTAAGCGTAACCGTGGTCTGCACTCTGCATTCACAGTACGTAAAATCTCTAATGGCGAAGGTGTTGAGCGTGCTTTCCAAACGCACAGCCCGCTGATCGCTAGCATTGAAGTTAAGCGTCGTGGTCGCGTTCGTCGCGCCAAACTGTACTATCTGCGTGATCGTTCAGGTAAATCTGCACGTATCCGTGAGAAGCTGGCAACTAAGTAATAGTTACCGCTACAGAAAACAAGACGTAGTGTTCGCACAGAAAACCGCCCTAGTGGCGGTTTTTTGTTGCTGTTTTTTGAGTATTTATACTTGATCTAAAGAGAATGAACAGGCATAGTGGTCGCCTAGTTGTAATGGTGTAGCATTACAAAAGTACATTGCGATAGATTTACGCTATTTTATATCCGAAATGAATGCCCAAGCTGACTTGAAGTCCTGCTTCGACAACTGGGTTAAACACTAAGTCTTAGGTGGTAAGCATGCAACAAGATACGATTAACAACGTACACATCAGTTCAGAGAAAGTCTTAATCACGCCGCAAGAGCTTAAAAATGCCTTGCCACTCTCTGAGCATGCTTATCGCTATATCCTCAATGCTCGCAAAACCGTGGCTGATATTGTTCATAAGCGCGACAATCGAGTATTGATTGTCACTGGTCCTTGCTCCATCCATGATATCGCCGCTGCTAAGGAATACGCTTTAAGGCTTAAAACCCTGCACGATGAACTCAGTGATGAGTTTTATATCTTAATGCGAGTGTACTTTGAAAAGCCGCGTACCACGGTAGGTTGGAAGGGCATGATCAACGATCCCGATATGGATGAATCCTTCGATGTCGAAAAAGGCCTGAAAATGGCCCGTGAGCTAATGATTTGGTTGGCCGAGTTAGGACTGCCTGTTGCAACCGAAGCACTCGATCCTATCAGTCCTCAGTACATTTCTGAGCTTGTCACTTGGTCTGCCATTGGTGCTCGCACCACTGAATCGCAGACTCATAGGGAAATGGCATCGGGTCTTTCTATGCCGGTGGGCTTTAAAAATGGCACCGATGGTAAGCTCGATGTAGCGATTAATGCGCTAAAATCGGCGGCCAGTAGCCACAGATTTATGGGCATAAACCAACAGGGCCAAGTCGCATTATTGCAAACTGCAGGTAATCCCGATGGTCATGTGATTTTACGTGGAGGTGCAACGCCCAACTATGATGCGGCGAGTGTGGCAGAGTGTGAGGCGCAGCTTCATAAAGCCAAACTCAATGCACGTTTGATTATCGATTGCAGCCACGGCAATTCATCCAAAGACTACAGCCGCCAAAAGCCTGTGTGTGAAGATGTGTTCGAGCAGATTTATAACGGCAATAAGTCGATTATTGGCGTCATGCTAGAAAGTCATTTAAATGAAGGCAATCAAAGTTGTGATAGGCCATTAAGCGAGCTAGCTTACGGTGTTTCTGTAACAGATTCTTGTATTAATTGGGAAAAAACAGAAACCATTTTACGGGAAGGCGCAGCGAAGTTATCTTCAATACTTCCAACGCGTTTCAATATGCTTAAAGTAGCTAACGCTTAAATTAGTTACAGCTTAATGGACTCAGGTATGAATGAAAAAACAACGGCCGAATTAGAACACCTTCGCGGCCTGATTGATGGTGTTGATCAGCAATTACTACACTTACTGCGTAAGCGCTTGGATCTCGTGGCGCAAGTAGGCACGGTGAAACACGGCGCCGGTTTACCTATTTATGCGCCTCAGCGTGAAGCAGCCATGCTGGCTAAACGCCGTGAAGAAGCAAAAACTATGGGGATCGAGCCGCAGTTGATCGAAGATATTTTGCGTCGCTTGATGCGTGAGTCTTACCTCAATGAAAAAGATGTTGGTTTTAAGCAAGTTAAAAAAGATCTTGGCTCAGTGGTGATTATCGGCGGTAAAGGGCAACTCGGTGGACTATTTTCACAAATGCTGACTTTATCCGGCTACCAAGTGAATTTGCTCGATAAAGACGATTGGCAGCAAGCGGATAACCTATTTGCCGATGCGGGCATGGTGTTAGTGACTGTGCCGATTGCGATTACTTGCGAGCTTATTCGTGAAAAGCTGACCCAATTACCAGCCGACTGCATTCTGGCGGATTTGACCTCCATCAAGACTGAGCCAGTTAAAGCCATGCTTGAGGCGCATTCTGGTCCCGTCGTTGGTTTTCATCCTATGTTTGGTCCTGATGTGGGCAGTCTGGCGAAGCAAGTCGTGGTGGTGTGTCATGGTCGCTCGCCGGAAAAATACCAGTGGTTGCTTGAGCAGATCGCCATTTGGGGAGCGCGGATTGTCGAAGCAGAACCAGAGCGTCACGACAATGCGATGCAGCTAGTGCAGGCAATGCGTCACTTCTCGACCTTTGTGTATGGTTTGAATCTGTGTAAGGAAGAGGCCGATATTGATACTTTACTGCAATTTAGCTCGCCGATTTACCGATTAGAATTAGCTATGGTAGGGCGCTTATTCGCCCAAAGCCCAGAGCTTTACGCCGATATTATTTTTGCACAGCAAGATAGCCAGCATGCTATTGGTGATTATTTAGATAACTACCGTGAAGCGTTAGAACTGCTAAAACGGGGTGACAGGAACGAGTTTATTAAGCAGTTCCAAAGTGTCGCCAAATGGTTTGGGGATTTTGCCCCTCAATTCCAGCGCGAGAGTCGTATTATGCTGCAATCGGCAAATGATATGAAAACCAATTAATAAATAAACAGTTACTCTTTAAAACGCCCATCATTGATGGGCGTTTTTTTATGGATTTTTAACAGGTCACATTGTATTAATTAGCAATTGCTTAAGGTGATCTTTCTCTAACATTTAGCATCTCACTTTAGAAATGACTGTCGCTTATGGCACGTTTAGGTAGACTAGTTTTAAACATGTAAAAATAAAGCATGAATTTAAATTAGGAGTCTATCCATGTTCTGTATTCAGTGTGAGCAAACCATTCGTACACCCGCTGGCAATGGTTGTAGTTATTCCCAAGGTATGTGTGGCAAGTTGGCGGCAACGTCCGATCTGCAAGACTTGCTGATTTACATGCTACAAGGCGTGTCTGTATATGCGGTTAAAGCTCGCGAGCTGGGCATTATCGATGCTGAAATTGATAGTTTTGTGCCTAAAGCCTTTTTCGCGACCCTCACCAACGTCAACTTCGATGATGAGCGCATTATGGCCTATACCCAGCAGGCGGCTAAGTATCGTGCTCAGTTAAAAGCTTCTTACGAAGCGGCTTGTGAACAAGCCGGTATTGCTGCTGAGCAAGTGCCGCAAGTCGCTCAGTTAGTGCTGGGGACCAGTAAGATTGAAATGCTAGCGCAGGCGCCGATTGCACTGCTGAATAAAGATAAGCATGAAGTTCATGAAGACATCATGGGATTGAGGTTATTGTGTTTATATGGCCTTAAGGGTGCGGCTGCTTATATGGAGCATGCTCGCGTGTTGAGTCAGACTGATGCTGATGTGGCAGGGCGCTTCCATGAAATCATGTCTTTCTTAGGTGAGCCGAGTGTTGATGGCGATAAGCTGTTTACTACTGCTATGGACATAGGTCAGTTGAACTACCGCATAATGGCAATGCTGGATGCGGGGGAAACTCAAGCCTTTGGTCATCCTGAGCCAACTGTGGTCAACACTAAGTCAGTTAAGGGCAAAGCCATACTAGTCTCTGGCCATGACATGAAGGATTTAGAGCTTATTCTCGAGCAGACTGTAGGCAAGGGTATCAATGTGTTTACCCACGGTGAAATGCTTCCTGCACTAGCGTATCCAGCCTTTAAAAAATATGCACATCTTGTCGGAAATTACGGCAGTGCTTGGCAGAATCAACAGCAAGAATTTGCCAATTTCCCTGGCGCTGTAGTGATGACATCTAACTGTATTATCGATCCAAATGTGGGTAGTTATAGTGATCGTATCTTTACTCGCAGCATAGTGGGCTGGCCTGGTGTGGTGCATATCGAAGGAGATGATTTCTCGGCTGTCATTGATAAAGCGTTAGCCTTAGAAGGCTTTATCTATGATGAAATCCCACACACTATCACTATTGGTTTTGCCCGCAATGCCTTGATGGCCGCAGCGCCCGCCGTGGTTGAAAATGTGAAAAGTGGTGCGATTAAGCATTTCTTCCTTGTTGGCGGTTGCGATGGCGACAAAGCCGACAGAAGCTACTTCACTGAACTTGCTAAATCCACACCTAAGGATTCAATAATCCTGACGCTAGGCTGTGGTAAGTACAAATTCAATAAGCTCGAATTTGGTGACATTAACGGTATTCCACGTTTGCTCGATGTGGGCCAATGTAACGATGCCTATTCAGCGATTCAGTTGGCGATTGCATTAGCTGAAGTGTTTGAATGTGATATCAATGAATTACCTCTGAGCTTAGTGCTTTCTTGGTTTGAGCAAAAAGCCATTGTAGTACTGCTGACGCTGTTGTCACTTGGCGTTAAAAATATTCGAACAGGCCCGACGCCACCTGCGTTCCTGACGGCCAATTTAGCCAAAATTTTAGAAGATAAGTTTGGCTTGCGTAATACCACGACAGTCGAAGCCGATTTAAAAAATATGTTAAACGTGGCTTAAATCAACCAAGAATTGTTGCTGAACTGCGGTTTTGGCTTGTTTACTGAGGCCGCAGTGTTTTGTGGGTAAATGCTATGAACATGAGTGTGATAGCGGGAGCGCGGGCATTATCGGTTTCGCCCCATAAACCCGGAAGTGTTAATCAATTAGTGTGCGTCGAACGCTGGAATGAAACCTCGGATGTCGTGAGTTTTCGTTTTCAAGCGGGCGAGCCGATGAAGTTTGACTATAAACCCGGTCAGTTTATGACCTTTGTGCTTGAGATTAATGGCGAGCAAGTGTGCCGCAGTTATACCTTGTCATCATCGCCATCTAGGCCCTATTCCTTGATGGTGACGATTAAGCGTGTTGCGGGTGGACTCGTATCTAATTATCTTATCGACAATCTATTACTCGGCCAGAGTGTGCGAGTGCTACCGCCCGCGGGGCAATTTAATCTGTTTGATATTGCTCGGCTAAGCCATAAACAGCCAGAGACTGAAAAGTTAGATGCTAATCTGTTAGCTATAACGGCGCAGAAATACCTTTTTTTGAGTGCTGGTTGCGGTATTACCCCCATGTACTCTATGTTGCGTTATCTGACTGATACGCAAATTGATGCCGATATTGCCTTTGTGCACAGTGCGCGATCAGAGAATGATATTATTTTTAAGTCATCATTGGCGACTATGGCCAACCGTTTTAATGCATTTAAGCTCAGATACGTACTTGAGACTGTCACTGAAACACTGGGGTGTTCACCAAAGATAGCATTCGATTTCGGGCGGTTAAGTGCACAGATGCTACAAACCTTAGTACCTGATTTTGCAGAGCGTACTATCTACCTTTGTGGGCCAGAACCTTATATGCAAGCGGTAAAAACCTTATTAGTCGAACTCAATTTTGATATGAGTCGGTTATACCATGAGAGTTTTGCCACGGCCGAGAAAGTTGCTCGCAGTCAGCTTATGCAAGCAAACTCGTCAGATGGAACGAGTGAAAACACACCAGAAGTGGCTTTCGCCTTGTCTATTGGCGATCGAAGCACGACGCTAAATCAAGGGCAAAGTCTGCTGGAGGGAATTGAGGCCGAAGGTTTGCCGATTATTGCGGCCTGTCGTTCGGGCGTTTGCGGCGCGTGTAAGTGTCAAGTCTTGGAGGGAGAAACGGTATCGACAAGCATGATGACACTGACTGCTGCAGAAATTGAGGCCGGTTTTGTACTCGCTTGCTCCACAACATTAGCATCCGACGTGATACTTAAACTTTAACGTGCTGCTAATTAGCGTCATTTACTTGTGACTTATTTTTAAATGGATGGAAATATTTCTAATCCTTAGTTGCGCTTATCTCAGTGAGAACGTAAGGTTAATGACAAGGGCGTATGATGTTTGCGCCCAGTCTATTAGTCTGGCTGGAGTCTCTCAATGACAATGACAACCACTTATGCCGCAAAAATTGAAGACCGTACTCTGGGACATTTGTTGTACGCCTTGATGTCGGGTTTTCCCTTATTATTACTTCCTGTGCTGCTAAGTTTGTTCATTAATCTTTCCCAACGCCAATTCCATGGTAATCCATTATTGGCGTCGCATTTGCGTTGGCAACGGCATTCTAATCTCGCCTTTCTTGGCTTGCTAGTGCTCGGCTATTGCGTTCCACTGACTTGGCTCAGTCTTTCGATTTATCTCTTTGGGATCATTTGGTTTTGCCACAGGATCATTAAAGGGTGGTTAAGTCTATTGGATGGTTTAGAAATCTAAACTTGTGCTAGAGTCTCTAAATTGATGATTTTTAGAGGCTCTTATGTCCAGCTACCAAATTCTGTGTGTCCTCTGCGCGTTGGCGCTAGTGACTTCGGTTATCTCCTCTCGCGTCCATAAACTGCAGGAAACTGTGGCAATTACTGCTATTGCCCTAGGAATGAGTTTGTTGTTGCTCCTTGGGGGGAAGGCTTTAGGTGGGGACGTTTATGTTTATTTTGTCTCTGGCTTAGAGAAACTCGATTTTCAAGCTTTACTGCTCAATGGCATGCTTGGTTTTTTACTCTTTGCCGGCGCATTACAAATCCGCTTAAAAATACTGAGGCATCAAAAGTGGGAGATCCTAATCCTTGCTTTTATAAGCACCTTATTGTCGACATTTATTATAGGTGGGCTGTTATTTTGGTTCGCGCCTATGCTGGGTCTCCCGCTACAATTCAGCCACTGCTTACTGTTCGGCGCCTTGATTTCGCCCACCGATCCTATCGCTGTTTTGGCTATTTTAAAGAAAATGGGTGCGCCGGAAGATATTGCGATTCAAGTAGAAGGTGAATCTTTATTTAACGATGGCATAGGGTTAGTGATTTTTGTGGCAATATCGCAATTGGCTTTCTCCACCGAGCCACTGACGTTTATCCATATCTCTGAGTTATTTATTCGTGAGGCGGTAGGTGGGGTTATTTACGGTAGCGTGCTTGGTTTTCTGCTGCATCATTTTTTCCGCTACTGCGAGGAAGAAACGCAATTAATGCTGGTTACCCTGCTGATCCCAACCGCGGGATATGTCATGGCGGATGTGCTTGGTGTTTCTGGTCCTTTAGCTATGGTGAGTGCGGGGATCATCATAGGAAATTTCAGTGTGCCTAAGTTTTTTGCTCGCAACGAGCGAGTGAAACTATTTACTTTTTGGTCGCTGATTGAATCCTTCTTTAATGCCTTACTCTTCCTATTGCTTGGTTTATTACTTTTGTTAGTCACTTTCAAAGCGCCATTATGGTGGTTTATGTTTGTGGCTATACCAATAGTCTTGTTGGCGCGTGCAATGAGTGTGTTATTACCTTATTTAGGCTTTCGATTGTTTAAGTCATACAACCCCTATGCAGAGACGATTTTGATTTGGGGTGGCTTAAGGGGAGGATTAGCCCTCGCTATGGCGATGAGTTTGCCAGAGGGTATCGTCATAGATGCTATTGGTGGTGTGGAGCTGCGGGAGTTGTTGTTAGTGATGACCTATGCCGTCGTCGTATTTTCGATTCTAGTGCAGGGCTCTACTATGACAGGGCTTATCCGTAGGAGTAATGCCGTTACTGAACCATCGAGTGCTGTTGGCTCTTCTTAAAATGCATAAAGGCTCACTGCGCTGCAATACTAAACAATATTAAGCCTGCTAGTCATCACACTGGCTAGCAAGCTTGTCTGAGTCAATTAGGGATAAAAGATGTCTTATTTATCCCTTAACACACTTCGAACTAACCACATTTCACTTTAAATTAAATCAATCAAGATCAAAGCTTTAGTTCGCCCGATATAATTCCCGTACCACAGCGCTTATTAAGTTAAGCGACTCATGGTCATCATGGCTAGCTAGTGGACAATTGAGTATCAATCCATCCACTTTAAGCTGTTTAATACCTTGTGTTTGAACCAATAGGGCATCATCTGATACGGCATAACTTGGGTTGATCAAAATCGGCAAATGGCTCGTGGCTTTAATCTGGATCAGACTCGCTAAATCGAGTGAAGGTAGATTGGCGTTATTTAAGGTTCTAATGCCTGAGTCACACAGAACCAGTTGCTGATTGCCTTGGCTTAAAATGACTTCTGTTGCCGTGAGTAATTCTTCAAAACTTGCCATATCGTTACGCTCAAGTATTAAAGGTACCGGTAGGGTTCCTACTTGAGTCAGTAAAGTTTGGTTAAACATCTGCTTGCCTGCGAGGAATAACATATCGGCGTGCTGGACTGCTAATGGCATATCAGCTTCTTGCGCTATGGCAATAATGCACACTAGGCCATATTGATGCAGGATTTGGCGTAGTTTAGCGAGAGTAACTTCTGCCATAGTCAGTTGATTAACAGAGCTGAGCAAAACGGCTTGGAATCCCGCTTCTTTAAGCTGCTTCACTTGTTGCTCGAAAGCCGATAATGCTAAATGTGAAATGTCATTATTCAGTGTGATTTGGGCTATGGCACAGACATGCCCTGCACCGATTGTCATTGCGCCGCAGTTGATTTCACTGGCTTGCTCTTTATAGGCTTTGCTATATCGAACTGGACTGGCATTAGCACCATTTTCGCTGATGACTTGATCCTTAGAGGTGCTGGGCTCAATCAGTAGCTGGCTGTTGCTCAGCTGTGTGGGTTTGACTGTTTCACAAGGATAACAGCCTAATACTTTGATAAAACGGGTGATCCGCTCTAGTTGCTTTAAACCTGCCAGCATAGATTCACTGGAGATATTTGCGTCGATATCTAAATAGAACATTTCTTCCCAAGGTGTTCCTGGAATCGGGCGTGACTCTAATTTGCTCATGTTTAACTGATGCGCTTTTAGAACCAGTAAGGCTTCCACTAAAGCACCGGCTTTTTGGCCTGTTGCCATGATCAATGTAGTCTTAGCGGGTAACTGCTCTGGTACGGCAACGGCTTTGCGAGCAACAACGATAAAGCGACTTTGGTTGATCTTCTGATTAGCTAAACCTGCTTCTATGGACTCAAGTTGATAGAGTGCACCACCTTCGGCGCTGCCAATCGCTGCTGCACTGTTATCTGGACTTTGGTTTACCTTTTCCATTGCTTCTGCGCTGCTTGAGCAGTATTCCAGTCTCAAGTCTTTGTGTTGAGTTAAATATCTGCTGCATTGGCTAATAGGCTGAGGGTGGGCATAGACAGTTTTGATCTCAGCTAATTTACTGCCAGCTTTTCCTAGTAGGCAATGGCTGACTTCAATCGTCGTTTCACCAACAATCGACAGACTGGTGTGCTGTAGCACGTCGTAGACTTCGTTAATTGAACCTGAAGATGTGTTCTCAATCGGTAGGAAACCATAATCAGCATGTCCAGACTCAACGGCTTGCACTATTTCATCGAAACTTTGGCAACCTAAGTCCAGCATTTCAACTTGGCGACGTTGGCAATAGCGTGTAGCTGCGAGATAAGAGTATGAACCTCTAGCACCGAGGTAAGCGATACAATACTGTTGTTTTTGTGTCTCTGGATTGGCGCGGCCGTGAAGGTAAGCTTGTTGATTCAATACTGAATCTTCAATGATGCTCTGGTAAAGGGAGATAACATAGTGGGCATCTAATCCTTTCTCTCTGCCTTCTTTCACGAGTCGAGCGAGCAGTTCTTTTTCCCTTTGAGTATCTCTGATGGGTCTGACATCTACTTCTTTGCTACGGGCTACTTCTAAACTTAAGCGACGGCGCTCAGCGAGTAATGCCAGCAGTTCATTATCCAGATGGGTGATCTGCTCTCGGGTTTGATTTAAAGGCTGTGGTGTATGCATTCTGACCTCAATTGCCGCCATGTATTTTATCAATCGTTTAAGACAAAAAAGCCTCCCAGTTGGGAGGCTTTGGATTTTTACTTTCGTTTTTACACAGTAAATCCGCCTCCTAGAGTGGGGGTGTAAAAAAGAAAGTAAAAAAAGCTGCTGTTATCATTTTCATGGTCTTAAAACTAAAGGGCTAGGGCTTAGCTGTCAATCAAAACTTTCTTAAAGGTAATCTAAAAAAAGCGCACCCGAGGGTGCGCTGGTTTGGTTCAAGTATATATATGGTCAAGCGAGTTTATCCTCCCTATGGTCAGTGTGGGACAAGGTAACACATTCGTTTATCTTACATTTACGTGTAACAGTAAAACGTTGACAACTCACTCGATAACGACTTGCATTTACAATGAACATTAACAAGTACTTTATGCGGCATAGCGTATAACCTTGAAACTATGCAGTTTGCAGTACCAGCGAACTTACGTTGACATGTCTTGCACTTATATTTTAACAATTAACACTTGCATGGAGCTATAACATTAAAAACTAACACTAACAAAACGAACATTTAAAAATAAACGATTTACGGCTCATTGGTTGTACTAGGTACATTTTGCTGTAAGAACAGCTTAGCCTTGTCACGCGTTTAGGTCTTGCTACTTACATTATTACCATTATTACTTTTTACTTTAAAACCTAACATGTTAATACATGGAGAGTATAAAAAGCTTTCATTTACTGTTATTACAATTTTCGTCAAGTCTAGATTTCCTCCTTTTTAGTTGATAAGTAAACATTATTTAAGGTGTCTATAAATATCAAAACTCAACTAATGGTAAACGTTAACACATTACATAAATAAACATTTATACGATTTACAGTTTTTACTATAAAGATAACACTAAGTAAACTAATGACTTTTAATTAAACCAACGTATTGTACTTACATTAAACACTTACATTAAATCACACGCTAAAAACGCTAACTAACATATCAGTGTAAATATGACTCTCTTCATATAACTAATCTATATCTAACTAAACGTGACAGTTGTTACCTCATTTATCTCAGTGTTTAGCACGCATTGGTGCTGACCCGTTTTACAATAAACGCTTTTATTCATGTAGCTTTTGTAAATGTGATTTTTGTTTATGTTTACCTGAGCCTCCATTGTGGATATAAAAAGTTTGATAGTTAAAGGTTTTGCTAATGTACTCGTTGTACTGTACTCGGCTCCTTATGTTAACTCTGGTATTCAGCAATGCCGCCTGTTTCTGGTGGGCATCCTGATATTGGGTCAAAATTGAGTACTGCTTTTAGTGAATGCCAACATACTTGATTGTTTCTAAAATCAAATTGTTCGCTCTTGTGTTGCCTCCTTTCCAAACTTGCTATTGAAAGTGGAACCTAGTTGAAAATAAAAATTGAACTTTTAAACGTAGAAATTATAAGTAAAATTAATCATTAACAGTAAACCTTAGTACTTAAAACCTTAGTGCTTAAAACTATAAGGCTTAGATTGGTCGTGCTCCTTAGTTATATCCAGTAACGTTACTTAGAACTTAAGATCTGTTAATCAATATTTGTAAATCAAAATTTAAAGTAAATCAACATTTGAAACGATTTAAATCCGCACCACTTCGATTCTTGCTGTCACTTTGTAAAGTGTAGTAGGTATTTAGTCAAAAGAACTGTTTTTTTCATCATTAAAATGATTGCACTAAGCTTTTGTAAAAACTGTGATCTGATTAAATATTTCTACTTTATTGCTCTCAAAGTGATGCGTTTCTCGCACTCACTAGATTTAAATTATGCCGCATCTTCCTCCTCGTACTCGTCGTCAATTTCAGCAACATTATTAGTCGGTGTTAGTGATGTGGAGCGTTGAGCTTCAGGTTTGTGTGTTATGCGATTGAGCTGCTTCTCTAATTTTTGGCCCATAGCGTTAATCGCAGTATATAAATTTTCATGTTTTGCTTGAGCGAAGAGTTCTCCATTTGGGATGCCAACCGATGCTTCAATTTTGAAACCAGGTTTCTCCTCCGTAATGATTACATGGGGATTTATCATTTGCACATCATGCCTTGAAAGTTTTTCAAAACGGCTTTCAATGCGTTCGCGAATAGGAGATGTGACTTCAAGTTGCTTGCTAGTAATCTTTAGCATATTTCGAACCTTCTGTTGTTTCCTTGGATTTCAGATTACCAAGGTTCGCACTATAAAACGAGATGTAGATCACGTTTTTGTGCCCATTAGATACTGTTCGTTGGATATTTGATCACTTAGACAAATATCAATAATTCTTGGCCCAAAAGCCTTGTATTGCCAGCTAAATGGGGTCATATTCGATGGGATAACTCCGCAGTCTTTGCCCTTATTTACTTATATTTACTTTAAGTTTCATCCCGAATCCCGATAAAATACCTCTACTTATTCCATTCGGTCACTTTGAGTTTGCCCATTTTATGAATACTGAACACGTTAAAATTAAGGTCTGGGATTTACCCACGCGAATTTTCCATTGGGGCATGGTGTGTCTGTTGGCACTTTTATGGTGGAGTGCCGATGCGGGCGAAATGCAGTGGCATCAAATTTTTGCTTATAGTTTGCTGATCCTTATTGGATTTAGGATCCTCTGGGGGCTGATTGGTAGCGATACGGCAAGGTTTAGTCACTTTGTTCATCACCCCAAAGTTGTACTCGATTACTTGAGATCGATTCGAACTAAAGGGATGTCTGTGGTACTTGGACACAATCCTATCGGTGGCTATATGGTCATCGCGTTGATTGGGATCATTAGCCTTCAATTAGTTACAGGCCTTTTTGCGACCGATGATATTTTTACCGAAGGTCCGCTATATAGCTATGTCAGTTCAGATACCAGTGGGTTTTTGACTTGGTTACACAAAACGAACTTTAACCTTATTCTCTTGCTGAGTGCCATTCATGTACTGGCTGTGATTATTCATGCCATGAAAGGGGATAAGTTAGTTGGTGCTATGATCAGTGGCTACAAGAAAGTCTCGAAGGTTGCTTTTTCATCAAGTGCGAAGAGCGAGCTTCGATTCAAGTCTGAGTGGCTTGCTTTAGTGCTGTTCACAGTATGCGCTGCTGTGGTCTTTGGCTATTTAATGTGGCCAATAGTGCAAGTTCTGTAGATTTATACTTAGTTTTGGAACAACAAAAAGCCTGCTATTTAGCAGGCTTTTTGATGGGAAAAACAACGTCAAACTAATCTTTCTTATAAATGTCGTGACAACTTTTACAGCTTTTTCCAGTGTCCATAAAGGCTTGTTTGATTTCAGCTTGATTACCTTTTTGAGCTACAGTAGCCAGAATGGCAGCATTCTCTTGGAAGGTTTTCATTTTTGCATCAAAATCAGCTCTGTCTTGCCAAACTTTGGCTAGGGCTTCGGTATCACCTTTGTCTGAGCCATCAATAAAACCTTCGAAAGGAATTTTGGATAATGCAGCAACATTCGTTGCGCGCATTGCGAAGGTTTCTGCTTCGAAAGGTTTTTTGCCTTTCATCATGGCAGCCATATCGCCGAAGTTATAAGCAATAAGACCAAATGCAGATTGGCGGTATTCAATTGCATCTTTAGAGTCTTCGAAATTGTGTGCTTGAGCAGTTGAAGCCAATAAGGTACTGGCAACGAGAGTAAGTAGTAATTTTTTCATCGTATTCTCACAAATTAGCGTCGAAGTGTGACATTGCACTCCTATTGTACACAAATTAACTTGATGTACTAGAAGCAATTTTGTCAGTTTTTGTCTGGATAAGACGGCTAAACGTAACAATTTATTTGTAAGTAGGCTAAATCTGTTAGACTGCTAATGTAATGCTTGAACAGTACTTATGAGGGTGATTATGCGAGCTAACTGGGATCTAGTATTAGAAAAAATTTTGAGCCACAGCAATTATGAAGATCTTTCTGTGTTGTTTCATTTACTGTTAACCGAAGAAGAACGTAGTGCCGTTGCCGGACGTTTGAAGGTCTTTCAATTGCTGCTAGACGGGGAAATGAGTCAAAGGCATATCGCTGCGGAATATGAAGTCAGTATTGCAACGATTACACGTTGTTCTAATTATTTGAAGAATATGTCTTCTGAGCATAGGGCGAAAGTTCAAAAACTAATTGGTTAGTGTTCACGTGGATACAACTCTTATGAATATCATCTGCTCCTATTGTGGTGAATAGAACTAAGTCTTAAGGCGTGATGGGAAGCTTATGACGACGATAGAGGGAACGACGAACCAGAATGTATAAGCCGTAGCTGAGTAAACAGATAGCCAGAATTGGGTAAAGATCCTTGGGAAGGAATTTAAAGATAGCCAGCGCCGCTAAGAGATAGATAAAAGGTAGAAAGTTATAAATTATCTCGGGAAGATAACCCGATTTACGCCGCTTAGCCGAGTCTGTTCGACGGTTTTGAGAACGCATAACGTAGATCCTCGCACCTAATACAAATACCACAGTTGCCGCTATCAAGGCATAGTTGATGTCGAGTGCAATAAAACTCGAACTACCGAGCGCCATGTAGCCAAAAGGCAAAATTTCGTAAAGGGGTTTGGTTAACATAAGCACTCCGTCGCTTAACTTAGGTTGATATCAATATCTAATTGAAACTATTCATATAAAATTTGAATACTTCAATTTACCAGTTAGTTATTTATCTATTACGAATATTATAAACGCTTGTGTATAAAAAATGCACGACCTTAAATTAAGGGCGTGCATTTTAAAAGGTTAAACAATGGCAGTTTAATCACTTACGGATAAATAACTTCTCGTTTAACTGCTGGTATCAGGCTTTGTTTAGCCGCGGCAACCACAGCCGCCATTGCCGTCACAGCCAGTTTTAGGTGTGTCGCAGGCTTCGTGTTCTTCATGGTGGTGTCCATGATCGTGGTCTGAACCACCACAACAGCCGCCCGCTTCTTGTTTGCCTGAACCGCCACAGCATCCACCACCGTGGTCGTGATCATGTCCATGGCTTCCACAACCACCTTGGGCATGAATGTGGCCATGAGCGATTTCTTCGGCTGAGGCTTCACGAACGTCAACGATTTCGACGCTGAAATTGAGCGATTGGCCCGCTAAAGGATGGTTGCCATCGACGATAACCACATCGTCTTTCACTTCCATGACTTGAACTGGGCGCTGACCCATTTCAGTTTCAGCGATGAAGCGCATACCTGGGACGATATCTTCGATATCACCAAAGGCTTCTAATGGCACGGCTTGACGTAGGCCATCGTGATAAGGCCCATAGGCTTCTTCGGCGCTAATAGTGACATCGAGTTTTTCGCCTTTGCTTTTACCATCTAATGCGGCTTCTAAACCTGGGATCAGGTTTTCAGTGCCGTGTAGATATAGCATAGGTTCAGAGTCGAAAGAGTCTTCTAATAGTCTGCCTTCTTGATCTGATAAACGGTAATGAATGGTTACCGCGCTGTGTTGAGTGATCTTCATATCGCCTCCAATTCGTAATGTGCGCGCATAATAACGTGCTTTTTTAGTGCTGGCGATAATTTGAAGTGGCTTATGTTAGATATCGCACAGGTTTTTTTTAGGCAAATTTGTCGGTGCTTTACGGTAGAAAGGATGAGTAATGTGATTTTTGCTCGTTAGCCTGTTAATTTAGCCTGAGTGATGAGGTAGAACAAATAACGCATTATTTTAAAATGCATTATAAATAATCAGATGTAAAACAAGTGATTATCTAATGTTTTTCGTACCGTGTTACGTTGACGTCAACAGTTATCTGTTGCGTAAATCGCATTTTTACCCCTAGAAAACTTCATATTAACGAATCTTGATGCAGTATTTTATCGAGCGTTAATATTTGCCTATAAATAATCCATTTTAGGGGTTGACAAGCGCGGGTAAAAAAAGCAATTCTGTTTATCAAGAAATTAACATGGATTAGCCCAAACACATGCATAGCCTAGGTTTCGTAGTAACTACCATTATTACAACCACCACTACAACAACAGTGGGGGCGGGCTGATACACCCTAAAGAATTTTAACGATGAGCCCGCTTCCCACAAAGAAGCGGGCTTTTTTGTTTCTAGCTCTTATTTCTAAGTCGGGCGCGGTACAGGAGAACAAGATGAAAGTAATGAAATTTGGTGGTACCTCGCTTGCAAATTGGCAGCGATTCTCGATGGCGGCGGATATCGTTGCTAAGTCATCTAAGCTTGAACCCATAGCCACTGTGCTATCGGCCCCGGCGACTGTGACAAATGCGTTACTAGAAATGGTTGATGTAGCCGTTAAAGGTGAAGATTATTCGTCTGTGCTGCAGCATGTTGAGCGGGTATTTACCTCGCTATACCAAGATGCTGTTACTTCAATGTTGTCGAGTGAGCAGAGTGAACAGCTCTTTTCTGGACTTAATGCGCAGCTGGTGATTTGGCAGGATAGATTACGTGGCATTAGCTTACTGCAAGAGTGTCCCGATGGCATACGTGCTGAAATCGTGGTGGCAGGTGAGCGTTTATCTGCAGCCTTGATGGAACAAGTGATGCTATCTAAGGGGATCACGTCTGCTCAACTCGATCCTCGCGCCTTGTTTCTGGGTCGTGGTCGGCCGTTAGAATCCGTGGTCGATATCGCTGTGAGTAAGCCAAGGTTTCGTGCGTTGGCATTAGGTGAAAAGCGCGTATGGGTAATGCCGGGATTCACCGCCGCCGATGAACAGGGCAAAGTGGTGACGTTAGGCCGTAATGGTTCTGACTATTCTGCTGCCGTGCTCGCCGCCTGTTTAGATGCTTCGAGCTGTGAAATCTGGACCGATGTTGACGGTGTTTATAATACCGATCCCCGTGTGGTTGCCGATGCTAAGCTATTATCACAACTCAGCTATCAAGAGGCGATGGAACTCTCCTATTTTGGCGCTAAGGTGCTGCATCCTAAGACGATTGCGCCTATCGCCCAGTTCCATATTCCCTGTTATATCAAAAACAGTTTTAACCCCGATGCGCCCGGCACTCTGGTATCAAACCAAGCCGATGAAACCGGCTTGCAGGTTAAAGCTATCTCCAATTTAGATAACCAGACCATGTTCGATATATCAGGCCCGGGCATGAAAGGCATGGTTGGCATGGCGAGCCGTACTCTCGCGGCGATTTCCCGCAGCGGCGTGTCTGTGTCTTTAATCACTCAAAGTTCTTCTGAATACAGTATTAGTTTCTGTGTGGCGACGTCTGACTCGGCCAAAGTGAAATGGGCCTTAGAGCAAGAGTTTGAATTAGAAATAAAAAGTGATTTGCTTGAGCCTATCGCTATGCGCCATGAACTGGCAATTGTGTCCTTGATTGGTGATGGCATGCGCACCCATAAAGGAGTGGCGGCGCGTTTCTTCCAAGCGTTAGCGCAGGCAAGCGTGAACATTATCGCCATCGCCCAAGGTTCGTCCGAGCGCTCGATTTCGACTGTGATCGAGCAGCGTAAGACTAAGCATGCGGTGGCGGCTTGTCATCAAGGCTTTTTCGATGTGCAGCAGTATTTAGATGTGTTTTTAGTGGGTTGCGGCAATGTGGGCGCAGGCCTGCTCGAGCAGATAAAACAACAGTCCGCCATGCTTAAAGAGCAGCACATCAGTATCCGTGTTTGCGGTATAGTGAATTCGAACAAGATGTTACTCGACAGTGCGGGCATCGATTTAAGCAACTGGTCTAGTTTGCTTTCCGATAGTCAGCAAGCCTGTGATATTCCAGCGTTACTTGCATGGGTGAAAGAGCAACAATTACTGAATCCTGTGCTGGTGGATTGCACTTCGAGCGAGCAAGTATCGGATCTGTATTTGGATGTGATGAACTCTGGTTTGCATGTGGTCACGCCCAATAAAAAGTCGAACACTCGCGATTATGCTTATTATCAAGCACTGCGCCAAACGGCATTAAAACAGCGTCGCCAATTCTTATACGAAACCACAGTCGGTGCGGGTTTACCTGTGATCGATAACCTGAAAAAACTGTTATTTGCGGGTGACAAACTGCATAAATTTAACGGTATTTTATCGGGCTCTTTATCCTTTATCTTCGGCATGCTCGATGAAGGTATGACGCTTTCTGAAGCGACTGGTCTGGCACGGGAAAAATGTTTTACTGAGCCCGATCCCCGTGATGATTTGAGTGGTATGGATGTGGCGCGTAAGGTGCTCATTCTTGCCCGTGAAGTGGGACTAAAGTTAGATCTCAGTGATGTGCAGGTTGAATCTGTATTGCCAGCCGAGTTTGATGATTCAGGTGATGTTGAAAGCTTTATGGCACGATTACCGCAAGTTGATGCTGCAATTGCCGCAAAAGTGGCGCAGGCCAAAGCTCAAGGTAAAGTGTTGCGTTATGTTGGGCAAATTGAGGATGGTGTGTGCCGTGTGCGTATCGCCGAAGTGGATGCACAGGATCCGCTTTATAGCGTTAAAGGCGGTGAAAATGCCTTGGCGTTCTATAGCCGCTATTATCAGCCCATTCCCTTTGTGCTACGCGGCTATGGCGCAGGGACTGAAGTGACCGCTGCTGGTGCCTTTGCCGATGTATTAAGAACCTTGAATTGGACTCGTGAGGTGAGTGTATGAGTTTGACCGTTTACGCTCCAGCCTCTATGGGTAATGTGGGCGTCGGATTTGATTTACTCGGTGCAGCATTAGCGCCGATTGATGGTAGTTTACTGGGCGACAGAGTGACTATCGCCGCGGCAGCGTCGGGTGTGAGTTTGGCGCAGACTGGTGCTTGGGCCCATAAACTGCCTGAAAATCCGAAAGACAATATAGTGTACCAATGTGCCGAATTCTTCTTAACAGCCATGAGTAAGGAGTTTTTAACTGCGCAGGGTAAAGCAGATGAAGGCGTGGCACTCACACTGGAAAAGAACCTGCCCGTCGGTAGTGGGTTAGGGTCGAGTGCCAGCTCTGTCGTGGCGGCGTTATATGCCTTGAATGAACATTTTGATAGACCCTATAACGAGCAAGCACTGCTGGAACTGATGGGCGAGTTTGAAGGGAAGATCAGCGGCAGTGTGCATTATGACAACGTCGCTCCTTGTTACTTGGGCGGCATGCAATTGATGCTCAATGTGCCGGGTACAGTTTGCGAAGCAATACCCAGCTTTAAAGAATGGTATTGGGTTGTGGCCTATCCTGGGATTTCACTTTCAACGGCAATGATGCGCAAACTCATGCCAGATCAATATGATAAAAGTGTCACTATCGATTTTGGCCGTTATTTAAGCGCCTTTGTTCATGCGTCTTACCAGCAGAATGCCAAGCTTGCGATCAGCGTATTAAAGGATGTGTTAGCCGAGCCCTATCGCGCCGCCGCGATTCCGGGTTACGACAAGGCCAGAGCCGCTTTAGCCGATTTAGGCATGTTGACTACGGGGATTTCGGGCAGCGGCCCAACGCTGTTTTCGATTACCGATGATTTAGCCACGGCAAATACCGCTAAAGCTTGGTTAGAGGCGCATTATCTCACCGAGGTGGGTGGCTTTGCCCACGTGTGTCGCCTCGATGAGCAAGGCACGCGTAGAGTCGATTAATAGTTAATTTAGCTAAGACTAAGTACCCCAAATTAGCATTTAAGGTTTAGCATCAAAAGGTTGAGTTGAGCATGGAACTATATAATTTAAAACACCCTTCGCAGAAAGTGAGCTTTAAAGAAGCGGTACAACTGGGGTTAGGTAAAGACAGAGGTTTGTTCTTTCCTAGTCAAATACCCGTACTAGACGATATTGAAGGACTGCTGGCGTTACCATTCGTTGAGCGCAGTAAAAAAGTACTCGGCGCATGGCTTGCCTCTGAGTTAGGCCAAGATGCGGTCGATGAATTAGTTGAGCGTGCCTTTAACTTTGATTTACCTTTGGTTGCCGTCGATGAGCAGCGCGCTTGCCTCGAATTATTCCACGGTCCAACACTGGCGTTTAAAGATTTTGGGGCGCGTTTTATGGCGCAATGCGTTAATGCTTTTGTGGGCGACACGCGCTTAACCATTCTGACTGCGACCTCGGGCGACACTGGCGCAGCGGTTGCCGATGCCTTCTATGGGCTTGAGAAAGTCAATGTGGTGGTGCTCTATCCTAAGGGTAAGATCAGTGAACTACAGGAAAAGATGTTCACGACGTTGGGCAAGAATATCCATACAGTCGCCGTCTCGTCCGATTTCGATGCCTGCCAAGATCTGGTTAAGCGCGCCTTTGATGATCCCGAAGTCCGCGATGGGCTGAGCTTAAACTCGGCAAATTCTATCAACATCAGCCGCTTACTCGCGCAAATTTGCTATTACTTTGAAGCGGTTGCCCAATCTAAACAACGCCATGAAGCCGATCCTGTGATTTCAGTGCCAAGTGGTAACTTTGGCAACCTCACCGCAGGTTTATTCGCTAAAGCAATGGGATTACCAGTTAAACGCTTTATTGCCGCGACCAATGCCAACGATACTGTGCCGCGTTATTTAGACAATGGCCAATGGCAGCCCAATCCGACTCAAGCGACTATGTCCAATGCTATGGATGTGAGTGAACCCAGTAACTGGCCGCGTGTGGAAGCCATTTGTGAGAAATTAGGCTGGCCACTGAGTAGCTTAGTGGGTATTCGCTTATCGGAGGAGCAAACGTCACAGGCGCTGGCCGAGTTACACGCTCACGGTTATGTGTCTGAGCCCCACGCGGCGATTGCGGCTAAGGCCTTATCTTTAACCTTAGTGCCCGATGAAGTGGGTATATTTTTGGGGACGGCGCATCCCGCTAAATTTAAGGATGTTGTGGATAGAGAGTTAACGCTTAACTTACCCTTGCCGCCTGAGCTTGAAGCTGTTGCGAGTAAGCCCATCTTATCTGCGGAATTAGCGGCAGATTTTGCTGCATTAAAAGTGCATTTATTCAAAATATTAGCTTAAGGGCTTTAGCCCTACTGATGTCTGCCTAGCAGTGGAATAACATGGCGTAAAAGCAGGAAGGGAGCTTGGCTCCCTTTTTTTACAAGTGTGAGTTTTATGGTGAGGAATTGATGAGCTTGTGTTACCAGTGAACATAAAACAACCCTTAGTTAACTACATGATATTTAATTAATATTTGTAACTTTCTGTATTATCCTTGGTTTCTTATATGTGACATTGTTCACAATTTTATCTATTGCAATTAGTTATGTTCACCCGCGTGTTTAATCTGTGGGTTAATTGATTTGTCTAAATTTTTTCTGTTAAGTACATGTTTTTGCGTTTTAATATCTGGATGTGCGACCAAGCAGCATGAACTATATCGTCGCATTAACGTGGCCTACGATTTTGAAGTCACCCACTGCGATAGTTTTGCTTTAGTCACTGGGGTGAGCCGCCATGAAAACCGGCTTGATGAAGCTAAAGAGTCCGCCACGGCTCAGGGTGAGGAATTGGGGGGAACACACATAGTTTGGTTACAAGTCGATATGGGGGATCCCACTAAAGTTGTTGCTATTATTTATAAGTGTCTGATTTAAATTTATAAAACTTTATTTTATCCCCTGCGTTCAGGCTTAGCCTTTATCGCAGCATAGTGAGTCGTTTAGATCTCACTCTTGGCTGTTGTGCTTTTTTGTTATAATTCCTCGCCCTTTTTTAGGCTAATTACTGTGATCTCGCCGGTGTTTATGGCGCGCTATCTAAGTGACAACTACGCTTACTGAGGTAGAACTCCCTCGCGGAAGTCTGACGCTGAATCGTTATACTTCATCTTAATCAAGAGAGGATCATCAACTTAAGAGGCAAGTAACTTAGCCTATGCCATGGTTTAAATACGTTCCTGTCTTATTTATGTTTTTTTTAGTCTTGCCCGCTGTAAGTGCGTCGCAGGTCAATAGTTCTTTACCTTGTAAGAACACGATTAAAGTCGGTTACAACGATTGGCCTCCCTATGCTTGGCAAGATCCTCAAGGAGAAGCCCAAGGCTTAGATGTGGATCTGATGCGGGCATTTGCAGTGTATCTTGGTTGTGAAGTTCATTTTATTAATGTGCCCGCTAAGCGCTCGCATCAGATGTTGCGAGCAGGACAGTTAGATGTGTTGATGGGAGCGACTATGACGGATGAACGTCAAAACTATGCTCTTTTTTCAACCTATTACCGGGATGAAGAGCTGCGCTTATTTGTACTCGAT
The DNA here is from genome assembly GCF_025654295.1 of Shewanella sp. SM23. Lineage (NCBI taxonomy): Bacteria > Pseudomonadati > Pseudomonadota > Gammaproteobacteria > Alteromonadales > Shewanellaceae > Shewanella > Shewanella sp. SM23. The sequence goes on along the minus strand of NZ_JAKKRM010000006.1, from coordinate 141,731 downwards.
GAGCAAAAAGATCAGATTAATATCGATAAATGGGAGGACATTTTTACCCAAAAATTGCGTCTACTTGTCCCTTCTAGCGGTTGGTATGGTGCAGATTATCAAGAATCTCAATATCGATTAGAGCAGGAGCACTTGTTAGTATTAAGTCCCGACTCAGATAAGTCTGTGCAAATGCTTATCTACGGTAGGGGAGATATGATCGTCGGAGATACCTTAGCTATGCCCTATATCGCCAGCCAGCATCAACGCATCAAGCTAGTACCACTTAAGTTAGTGTTAGATCAAAACCATATTCATTTAATGTTCAGTAAAGCGAGTATCAAGATAAGCCAGTTAGAGCAGTTTAATCATGCGATTAAGGCATTGATGGATAACGGTGAAATTGCACGAGTGATCAATAAATGGCAACAAATGACACTGGTGAAACAGTCTAATATGAGCCGCCTAAACAGTCCGCTAAAGACGCTGTATGTCAGCCCTTAACATTAGCCCTTCACGTTAGCCACTCATGTCCGACTCTGGTATATTTTTATCCTAGTGCAATATGGTAACGCTATGATCTTTGATGTTTTCCTCTAAAGAATCTTGTCTTTTATTCAGTTGTTCCTCCGCGATTTAAGATGTGACACATTTGCTAAAACTTCTCTGACTTGAAGTTACTGAACTCTCTATCAAATTCTGCTAGCTTGTTGGGCTCAATTGTCATGCTTTGGACTTGATTGTGGTTTTTTACAAAAGCCCATGGCAAGAATTTCTTCGCTAAATCTGCTAGCAAAATCTCGTAGTAAAGAGTCTATTGCTAAAAAATAACAATAGGATAGAGGTCATACATGAAACTTCGCCATTCTGTCGCCTGCTGTATGCTTGCCCTAGGCACATTAACAGCGTTCCAAACCATCGCTGCCGATGCGGTGAGCAATCAAGGGTATTACCGTGCGCCCGCGTTGCACGATCAAACCTTAGTCTTTACTGCAGAAGGGGATTTATGGACTCAGACCTTAGGTCAAAAAGCGGCTACTCGCTTAACGAGTTTACCTGCGGAAGAGCTAGGGGCGACTATTTCGGCCGACGGTAAGTGGGTTGCTTATGTTGCCAACTATGAAGGCGCGAGCGAAGTGTATGTGATCCCCATTACGGGCGGTGTGGCTAAACGGGTGAGTTTTGAGAATAGCCGTGTACGAGTTCAGGGCTGGACTGCCAAAGGTGAGATTTTATATTCCACCGACACGGGCTTTGGTCCTGCTAATAATTGGATGCTGCGCAGCGTCGATCCTCAAACCCTCACCACCACAGATTTACCCTTAGCCGATGCAGTTGAAGGTGTGATTGATGATCGCAATGAATACGTGTACTTCACCCGCTTTGGTCTGCAAGTGACTGGCGATAATGCCAAAGTGTACCGTGGCGGTGCAAAAGGTGAATTATGGCGCTTTAAACTCGGCAGCAAAACCGAAGCACAGTTGCTCAGCGGCCAACACGACGGCTCAGTGCGCCAACCTATGCTATGGCAGGACAGACTCTATTTTATTAGCGACAGCGATGGCAACGACAACCTCTGGTCGAGTGCGCTCGATGGTTCAGGTGCAAAACAGTTGACTCAATTTAAAGATTGGCAAGTCCGCGGTGCGCGGATGGACCAAGGCAAAGTGGTATTCCAGTTAGGTGCGGACATCCATGTGTTTGATATTGCGGCCGCTAAAGACTCGTTACTCAATATTGAACTCATTTCCGATTTTGCCGAGCGCCGTGAGCATTGGGTGACAGAGCCTATGGATTACGCTTCTTCGACTAATTTGGCCCCCGCTGGCGATAAAGTGGTGATCACCGCCCGCAGCCACGTGGCGATCGCGGGTATTGATGGCTCGCGTTTAGTTCAAGTTGCACTGCCGGGGACTTATCGCGTAAGGGAAGCGGTGTTGAGCCAAGATGGCAAGTCGGTTTATGCGATTAGCGACATAACAGGTCAGCAGGAAATTTGGCAATTCCCTGCTGATGGCAGCAGTGGCGCTAAACAGTTAACCAAAGACGGTCATACTTTAAGAATGAGTCTTAATTTGTCTAGTGACGGTCGATTTATCGCCCACGACGATAACGATGGTAACGTTTGGCTGCTCGACTTAAAGAAAAATACCAATCAAAAAATCATCACTAACGGCGAGGGACTTGGGCCTTACGCCGATATCCGCTGGTCCGGTGACAGCCGTTTTATTGCATTAACTAAGTCGGAAATAGGTAAACAACGTCCGCAAGTCGTCCTGTATTCTGTGGATGAAAATAAGGCCGAGACGCTCACCAGCGACAAATACGAGTCCTATTCGCCAACCTTTAGCAGTGACGGCCAGTGGCTATATTTCCTATCGAATCGCCAATTCAGCGCAACACCAAGTTCACCTTGGGGCGATAGAAACATGGGCCCTGTGTTTGATAAACGCAGCCAAATTTTTGCCATCGCACTGGTCAAAAATGCCAAATTCCCCTTTAGTAAACCCAATGAACTCGAATCTAATCAAGTTGAAAAAACCGATGCTAAGGATAAACCGAGTCCAGTGAAAATCGATTGGGCAGGGATCTCCCAGCGTTTATGGCAGGTGCCTGTCGATTCAGGCAATTACAGTAAGCTGCGCGTCGTCGATGATAGACTTTATTTGTTAGATCAAGCTATTGGCGACGATGTCGCACCTAATTTAATGACCATCAAATTTGACCGATTAAGCCCCAAAGCCGAGGTCTTTGCCGAGGACATTGGCCAATATGAGGTTTCTGCCGATGGTAAAAAGCTGATGCTACGTAAGCACAGTAATGAGAAATCACTCCTGATTGTTGATGGCGGCGATAAATTAGGCGATACGGATAATGCCAAAGTGCAAACGGAACAATGGCAGTTAGCGATTTCTCCGCAGCTTGAATGGCAGCAAATGTTTGAAGATGCGTGGTTGATGCACCGAGAATCTTTCTTCGACAAAAAAATGCGCGGCCTCGATTGGCAAGTGATCAAAGCTAAGTATCAGCCTTTGCTCGACCGTCTGACCGATCGTAACGAACTGAACGACATCTTCATGCAAATGATGGGCGAGTTAGATTCTTTGCACTCACAGGTGCGCGGTGGTGATTTACCTCAAGATCCCGATGCGGCTAAAGCGGCAAGTCTTGGCGCCCGTCTACAACAAACTGCAGATGGCGTTAAAATTGCGCACATTTACAGTAACGATCCTGAGTTACCGGCTAATGCATCACCGTTAAATCGTATCGAAGTCGATGCTAAAGAAGGCGATATGCTGTTGGCTATTAATGGCACGCCAGTGGTGAATGTGGCCGACGTCACGCGTCTTCTGCGCAATCAACAGGATAAGCAAGTATTACTACAGCTTAAGCGTGGTAGCCAAACCCATAAAACCATCGTCATGCCCGTTAGCGCTGTGGTGGACAGCCAATTACGTTACTTAGATTGGGTGAGCCATAACGCGGCTGTGGTCGAGGATGCAAGTCAGGGCAAGATGGGTTATTTGCACTTATATGCCATGGGCGGTGGTGATATTGAAAGTTTCGCCCGTGAGTTTTATGCCAACTACGATAAAGAGGGTTTGATTATCGATGTTCGCCGTAACCGCGGTGGCAATATTGACAGTTGGATTATCGAGAAGTTACTACGCCGCGCTTGGGCGTTTTGGCAACCGACCCACGGCACGCCAAACACCAATATGCAACAAACTTTCCGTGGTCATTTAGTGGTGTTAACCGATGAACTGACCTATTCCGACGGCGAAACCTTCTCCGCAGGGATTAAAGCGCTCGGTATTGCGCCCTTAATTGGTAAGCAAACGGCAGGGGCGGGCGTGTGGTTATCTGGGCGAAATGCGTTGACTGATAAAGGGATGGCGCGGGTGGCCGAGTATCCACAGTATGCAATGGATGGCCGCTGGGTGCTTGAAGGCCATGGCGTAACGCCGGATATTGAAGTCGATAACTTACCTTTTGCTACCTTTAATGGAAAAGATACGCAGCTTGAAACTGCAATAAGTTATTTAAAGGATGAGTTGGTTAAACAGCCAATCCCAGCCTTAAAAGTGCAACCTTTGCCTGTAAAAGGTATGGCACAGGATATTAAAGCTAAGTAATTGATATTTAAATTCAGTATTTAACCGAAATTTAAGGTATCTCGGCTAGCATATCCGCGTACAAAGTTAGGGTGTTGTCTCTTGGTTCCCGAGACAACACCCATTTTTATGCCCATTCATTAATACTTCTATTCCCATTTTTACTTGTTTCCGCATAGGTTTGCATAGTGTTCACTTGCTGTTGTTGGGCAAGGTGATTAACTGTCATTGCTCTCGCGTCTTCGTTATGGCTTAGATAATAGGCCGTTGGCGCTGAAATTCCTTGGCTCGTTCCTGTCGCTAAATTGGTCATGTCGGCGATCACTTGATACTTCATCTTCGCGTGTTTCAATTCGACTAAGGTTTCTATGTTGTCCCTCAGTGCTGGCATTTCTGCTGGTTTTTGCGCATTTGCCGCCAATTGTTTTGCATCGCTAGAAAGCGTTACTGTATCAGTTGATGCTGGTGCGCTGGTTTGAACTGGATTTTTAACCTGTGCAAATTCAGCATTAGAGACATTTTTTTGTGGGCTGACAGACGGGGAATTTCGCAGTGGTTGAATGTGCATCTTTTAACTCCAACAGATGATACCAAGCTAAGATTGGCTTATATCGTACTGTTTAAAAGCTGGACCTGAGCTGAATAATGGTGAAAAGTTAGACTCTGTGGATGGTTAGGTGGCGCGGATAATTCGGTGATAGCAATGATTCGGACAGGTATTGAGTTACGGTGCGGCAATAAAAAAGCCCGCTTAGGAAAACCATCAGCGGGCCATAAAGATCTGCTCAAATCCTAAAACTTGATTTGAATATCTGTTGCTAAACTATTAGCGATAAAGCAATTTGCATGTGCTTTCTCGTGAATTTTCTCAAGGGTTTCTTGGCTGACTTCGGCCCCTTCAGCGAAAATGACCTTAGGATTGAGCACCATCTTTGTCACGGCCAACTTGCCCGCCTCGTTTTTACCCAGCTCTGCAGTGGCATTATCCACATAGGAGGTTACAGGTAAGCGCTTAAGATGCGCAATTGCTAGAAAGGTCAACATATGGCATGAGGATAATGCAGCCAACAGGCTTTCCTCTGGATTGACATTTTGCCCATTGCCTTTGTATTCCGGTGCCGACGAGGCTTGAATCGTCTGGCCGCTGCCAAAGGTAATACTGTGGTCTCGACAAAATTCGCCTTCTTCGGCGGGCGAGGTTTGCCAGTTAACCGTTAAGTTAAAGCCCATTATTTTCTCCTATCTGAAGGACATCAGGGCACTATAGCCTAGCGGTGCTCACTTAGCCATGATCGCCATGCCAGTGTTAGCTGGACATTAGATCCCAGCACTCAGTAATAGAGTGCCAGTGAGCACGCTGCCAGTGACGATTCCTATCGGTAAATGGCGCGGGCTGTAGCTTAACGTTAGGATGACCAGCATTGCCGCGAGGGAAATTATTCCCATAAACAAAATGCTCCCGTAGGCCCAGCCCTGATCGCTCGCGCAGGCACTTAAGCTAAATGCTAGTAGTAACCAAGCAAACAAGGTTAGCAAACGACTTTGCCATTGTGCTGGTGGACGATTGAACACATCTTTGAAGTGACCAAATTTAGCTAAGGCAAACAGGGCGAGGGAAAGATAACTCAAACCTAAGATCCCAAGTAGGGGAATAAATTCTGGCATCATGATTTGGCTTCCTCCAATGAAGATGATGAACTAAGGTCGCTGGCAAGGGATGTTTGGGATTCGCTTCTACGTGCATTTTTTGCTTTTGCTGGGCGTTTAGCGGGGGCCTTAGCAATCAAAGTCACTCTTTTACTGGCAAATAGCATAGCGCCACCAAGTAGCACTGCGAGCACGTCAAATCCGACTAAAGCCCATTGGTGGGATTGGATATTGTCGATGATATTGCTTGGTGATGTGAAGGCATTGAGCACGGGCAGCGCACAGCACAAGGTCCCTGTGAGTCGTAATGCGGTTTGCCACTGGCGACGTGAACGACCCAAGAAAGCCCAAACTCCCATTGCCGCTAACGCGAGAAAGAAACTGTGAACTTCCCATTCAGAGCGGCTTGCAAAACTTGTCGATAAGAGACGATTGGCGTAAAAGAAGGCTACAGTGCCTAAGGGTAGTCCTAAGATAAACATGAAGTTTAACCCTTCAACTAAACGTAATCCAAAGCTTGGTTTCTCGCCTTTATCGATCAATTTTTGCTGTTTTTGACGTAGACGAATGGCCCACATCAAAGTGCCTGTCGCGATCATAGCGCAGCCTAATAAACCGCAGAAAAAGAATAAAAATCTTAGCAGCGGGGCGGCAAAACGTGCCGTGTGCAGCGACATCATAGTATCGTAAGTCGCGGAGGCTCCTGAGGCTTCGTGCGGGCTGGTATATTTAAGCTCACCATTTACCCCGTTGAATATCAAAATATTGGCTTCATCGGTCACATCTTTACCTGTGTTTTGGTAAAAGGTCACTTGGCTATTTTGATCTTTAGGGTATGACACTATCACTTGCTTAATTGGCGCATCGCCCCATGCGGCTTTCACTTGAGGTAATAATTGGCTTAGTTGCACCTGTGGCGCACTAATCCCTGCAGCTTTCTCGGTTTGTCTGGCGGGATTAAGTTCTTTTAAAAAAGCTTGGTTATCACCCGAATAGGCGGTATTAACCGTCCATGGGATATAGATAAGCATTAGGGTAATAAGCCCTGTATAAGTGATCATCAAATGATAGGGCAGGGCGATGACAGAGCTCACATTGTGCGCGTCTAGCCAAGAGCGAGCGCCTTTATCCCGTCTAAAACTGAACAAATCTTTGAAGATCCGTTTGTGGATCACTATGCCACTGATAAGGGCGATCAGCATAAACATAGTGCAAACGCCGACGATATAACGCGCTGTAATAGCGGACATATAGTGCAAGTCAAAGTGCAGACGATAGAAGAAATCACCGCCGCGACTCTCACGCACTTCAGAGATCATGCCGCTGCCATCTGCTAAGGCTACATGTTCTTCAGTCTTGCCACGACGCTGACCTTTTTCTGGTGGCAGTTGCCAGCTAACGCTTTGAAAGGGGGTTCGTTCAGTTGGAAAACCTATCATCCAGCGCTGCGCTGTTGCCGGCGAATGCGCTTCTATGTAACTTTGACCTTTATCTAATTGGTTTTCGAGTGTATCGGCTCGGTAGTCTTGATAAACCCCTTTGTGTAATTCGGGTTCATTCCAAAGGCTGATCTCATGGCGAAAATAACTCAAGCTACCCGCAAAAAAGATCAACAATAATACCCAACATACCAGCAAGCCTGCCCAGGTATGTAGCCAAGATAAAGTTCTAAAAAATGTCTCTTTCATCTTATTGCCCACATACCTTGATCAATCCAAAACATAACAAACTCACTAAGCCTAAATCTCGCCACGCATGCCAGGTTTTACGCACACAAAAGGCATAAATAATAGCAATGGCATAAAACAGGAAAGCTAACATATTGGCTGTTATCGTGCTTTCAAAGCGCGGCATAGGTAGCACTAATGTCAGCAGGCAAGCCAAGGTTGCTGCCGCAACATAACCCGCCAGTAGAGCGGCACTCGCACGCGCAAAGACTTTGAAGGCAAACTGCGATTGCTCTTGCTTAAACCATTGCACAATTCCCCGCGAAATCAGCGAGAACGAGCGCATTTGGGTTGTAGAAGATTGCGTTGAGGTTTCAAACGCGGGTGTATTAGACATAAGTGCCACTTCTCATTTCGAGCCAATATGGGTCTGTTATGGCTATCCGTTACTGTTGATTCTGCAAAGTGTGCTTGAGCTTTTTGGCTTAACGACGAATGCATTTCTATAGCAGTAGATAGCTAACCGCGAGAAGTATAACTTAGTTAATTCAAATGATAAACAATATCATTTAGATTCGAATGTGAATTTGTGATCTTAAGCTGATCTGCTTTAGCGAGTGTAGGGTGACGAGTTTAACGTATGTAGCGTAACGAGCGCCCTGTCACAATTGTTTGTTTTTATTTGTTGATATGTGTTTAGTGGTTACTGCTTGTTTAGTATTAGGTTAATTTTTATGCTGCCAATGTGAGCTTTATCAATTTTGATAGACGACGGTTTTGGCAGAATGCGTTATCTTTTTTACCGAGACCTAGCCTGATAACCCTATGCATAAAAATTCTACAAATGGTGAAACACACCTGTCAGATAATGCGATTTTACTATCAACGACGGATCTGAAGGGAAATATTAAATATGTGAATCAGACCTTTTCGCAGATCAGTGGGTTTAGTGTTGCTGAGTTGCAAGGGAATCCACATAACATAGTGCGCCATCAAGATATGCCTGCGGCTGCATTTAAGATCCTCTGGGAGCGAATTAAGCAGGGCAAGCCTTGGATGGGGATAGTTAAAAATCGCACCAAAACGGGCGGCTATTATTGGGTGAATGCCTACGTCGCGCCTGTGTATGAAGATGGTAAAGTTCATGAGTATCAATCTGTTCGTCGCCAAGCTACCCCTGAGCAGATTAAAGCCGCTGAGAGTATTTACAGTGATATTAATCAGGGCAAGCAACCTAAAGTATTGCGTAAAGATAGGTTAGGTTTCAGTGGTAAAATACTGCTGGCCATGTTGGTTTCGATTACGGCTACGGCGATGATTGCCAGTTATTCCCCCATAGTTGCCGCGATGGTGGGAATGAGTCTCGCGTGCCTAGCATGGTATTACTTGATGCAGCCGCTGCAAAAGCTTGTGTCTATGGCAACCAACATTATTGACGATCCCGTCGCTACGGGCGTGTACACCGGCCGCCAAGATGAGATCGGTAAATTAGACCTCGCCCTACGTTTTTTGATCACTGAAATTGGTGGCGTTGTTGGCCGTATGGCTGATTCTGCCAGTGAGATCCAAGCACAAAGTGTCAGCCTTAAACAAACCATTACAAACACTTGGGAGCACGCTGATAGTCAGAGTGAACAAACCACGCAAGCTGCGACTGCGATGGAGCAGATGAGTGCCAGTTTTGCTGAAGTAACGGGAAACATTCATCGCACTGCCTCGGAAATGGTGTCGAGCCATGAGGCGGCTCAACGCGGGCATTCTCGTTTAGAAACGGTTATTGATGCGATACATCAGTTAAGTGTACAAGTGAGCCACTTTTCCGATGTTGTACAAGCTATTGAACAAGATAGCAGTGCGATTCACCAAGTGCTCGAAGTCATACGTGCCATTGCCGACCAAACTAACTTATTAGCCTTAAATGCGGCAATTGAAGCGGCGCGGGCTGGGGAGAGTGGTCGTGGTTTTGCCGTGGTGGCCGATGAGGTCAGACAATTATCGAGCCGTACTAGCCAATCAACCTCACAAATTGAGTTAATTGTTAGTCGTTTTAGGGAAAGCACTCAAAGGGCAACCTCGACCATGATGGCAGGGCAGGAACAGGTAAAACGTTCGGTAAGCTTAGCGCAAGATGCGAGTGTGGCTTTTGGCGAGTTGCTTTCATCTATTTCGCGAATTAATTCTTTGAGTGATGATAATGCGGCGGCGATGACGCAGCAGACTTCGGTGGCCGCAGAAATTAGCCGAGCCATCCATGTGATCAGCGACTTGGCTCAGCAGAGTTTAGAGCAGACGCTCGATGCGGCGGCGCGGGGTGATCAAGTGTCGCGTTTATCGACCAAGACGCATCATTTGTCCCAACAGTTTTGGCAGCAGAGTGTGCAACGTAAATATTAAGCGTATTTACCTTATGTCGTATTGCATTTTGTGATTGATTTATTATTAATGCCTGTTTATAAATCAATCACTTAATCATGTTTTTCTTGCTGTTTTATTTTTGACTTCTTGATGGAGGTCACATTTAGGAGATGCTAATACCTGAGTTGACCGAAATATTTGCCAATAACCCTTGTGTTTTATCCTGCATGCCCCAAGCTCTATTAGTGAAGCAAAAATAAAAGTAATGACACTAAAAGGGACAACCTATGAAAATAAATATTTCTGGTCACCACGTCGATGTTACTGATTCTATTAGAGAAGATGTTAACGAAAAATTTGCAAAAATCGCCACCCATTTCCCCTCTCTGATCGCACTGGACATTATTATTGCGAAAGAGCATGGCGAGTATCAGGTTGAGCTTCGTACGAATTATGAAGGAAGCCGTATTTCTGCTTCAGGTACTGATGAGGTTATGTACCCAGCAATCAAAGCCGCATCGAAAAAATTAGATGCAGCACTTAAGCACCGTAAAGGTCAGCTAAAAGCGGATTTGCATGAAACCCCGAGCTGTACAACGCCAGCTATTGCCCATGAAATTATCCAAGAGATGGATCTTCGTTAGGTTTTAGTCATAACTCATCGCTTTAGATGAGCACAAAAAGGGCCTTAAATGGCCCTTTTTGTTGGCAATCGGGTTTGGTTTAATGCTAATGGGTTAAATCAATGCCAGTTGTAATCCCTTGAGCACAGCTTGGGTACGGTCTCGGCAATCGAGTTTAGTGAGTATGTTAGAGACATGATTCTTCACTGTGCCCTCGGCTAAAAATACCGCATTGGCGATTTCCTTGTTGGAGAAGCCGCCCGCCATAAAACTGAGAATTTCCCGCTCCCGTTCCGACAATAATTCATTTCTAGTTACCCCAACGCTAGGTGCAGGTTTAGGCTCACTCATCTGTTTGAGCACCGAAGGCTCTATCAAGTAGCCGCCTTTGGCGACGGTTTCGATGGCGTGCAGTAACTTGTCGAGTGACACGTCCTTGAGCAAAAAGCCGTTGGCTCCCGCCTGTAAACTATTGAGGAATAACTCACTGTCGTCGAAGGTGGTTAACATGATGACAGGTAAGCGATTGGCACTTTGCCGTATCTGTTTGAGCATGGCGATACCATCAAGATTTGGCATGCAGATATCACTGAGCAGTACATCGACGGGATTGCTGGCAAGCTTTTTGAGTGCATCTTGGCCGTCTTCGGCCTGCCATAACACGCGAATGTTGTCGGAAATGGCGAGCAGGCTGGCGATACCTTGGCGAACCAATTGTTGATCTTCTACTAAACCGACACTGATAATGTTGTTTTGCGTATCCATAGAGATCCCAAAGCGTTTTTAATAAAAAGTTAAGCGAGTGCAGGGAGTGTGAGGGTGAGTTGGCAACCGGACGCCGAGTCATTTGCCCTTAACTCCAAGGTGCCATTAAAGGGTTGTAGCCTTTCCTGCATGCCGCCGAGCCCAGTACCGAACTGCCTAGTGCCGAACTGTCCTGGACCGTTTAGCTCTGTGCCGCTTTTAGCTGATGCGTTTCGCGCGGCTCCCCGTGTTAGCCCCACGCCGTTGTCGCTTAGTTGCAATACCAGCGCGCTTTGGGAGTCTTGCATGCTCAATTGCAGTTGATTCGCCTTGCCGTGACGAACGGCGTTGCTGATGCCTTCCTGCAGCACTAACAGTAGTGCCTGAGTCAGTTCGGCTGATTGCAGTGGCTTCATCCCTTTGCAGTTAAGAGTCACGTTGGGTAAGCGGGTCATCAGTGCCTCTAAAGGTGGGACTAAATCCAATCCCACTTGCACTCTTTGAGCCCTGACGACGGCGCGAATACTTTCAAGTAGCTCTTTAGCTAAGGATTTACTTTGGTTAACTTGAGGTTTGAGCTCCTCGGGCGCGGTATGGCTTAGTACTTCCAATTGCAGGGAAAGCGCTGTGAGTTGGTGGCCGAGAATGTCGTGCAAATCGCGTGATATCCTTAATCTTTCTTGCTGTTCGCTGGCTTGGCTCAGTAGGGCGCGAGTGGCAATAAGCTGTTGGTTTAGCTGTTCTTGTATCAAACGTGATTTACGTTCAGAAAGCCTTGCTTGGCTACTGCTGTAGGCAAAGAATTGAAAGCCAAGATAAATCAAAATATTGAACACATTGCTTTGTTCATGCAATTGCCATTGCAGCAGCGCGTAATAAACAAGGTTGGCTAGCAGCAGCTGTGAAATGGCTTGGCGACGACTAAAAAACTCAGGCAACAGTGACGCCCAAATGACGAAGAGGATCGGCAGCAATGCATGGTTTGCCGTGAGTAATAAGCTCAGTACGATCAAGGGCATTGCTAGCGTGGTTATGCGGCGAAGTCGAATATTATTATGCGCAACTTTATCGGTAGCTATCAGTATAAATTGCACTACAAACAGCCCATACAGTACGGCATTTAGCATGCCTTGCCATGTATGCAATGCGGCTTGATTTATCCCAACCCAAGCGACTAATGCCCAAGTGAGCACTCCTGCAGCAATCAACATGTTTTCTTCTTTCGCTAATCGATTTTCTAGCACGAATGACGATTCCTTAATCCAATTCTGCCGACCATTCTAAGGTATCTGCGCCAGATGTCACTATGCCAAAAGTCATCTTGTTATCATTTTGTTTCATGACTTTTGGCACCTGTTTTTCGTCCTGCGATTTTTTAAGCTAACTCCATCGCAGTTACTTATGAGCGCAAATAACAGGAGTAAGACATGAAACACGTGAACTCGGCTATGACAACTCAGATTCGCCAAGCAAATATGACCAAAAGGACGTTATCAGCGATTTGGGGCGCAGGCTTAGCTTGCTCGCTCTTGTCGGCTGGAAGTGTGTCGGCAGGAAGCATGTCGGCTGAGAGCCAGACACATACCCTGACTGTGGATATCAATAATATTCAAGTACAAACCGGCGCCTTGATGGTTGAGCTTTATGCTAATGCCGAGGATTACGCTGCAGGTCATAATCCTAGCGCTTCTATGATAAAGCCCGTCACTAAGACAGAGCATAGGCTGGTATTTAGCGATCTCGCCGATGGCCAATACGCGGTAAAGGTCTTTCATGATGAAAACAACAATCACAGTTTAGATACCAATATGTTAGGTGTGCCGAGTGAAGGTTATGGCTTTAGCAATAACGCTGGCAGTTTTGGACCTGCGAGCTTTAAAGACGCCAGCTTTAGTTTGCAGGCCGATGCGCAAATCACTATACACATTCGCTAAGAGGGGGGGGGCTGCACCATGGATAGACGTCAATTTCTAGCAGGCTCAGCCGCCCTCATGACGAGTGCTGTTTGGGCCAGTTCGGTTGATAAATTATTGGCGCTGGATAACGCACAAGCGGTCGCACGTGAGCCATGGGCGATTGGATTTAGTGGTGCTGAAGGCGACTATCAGCCACTGACTATGCAGGTTTCGGGCGAGTGGCCAGCGCAGTTGAGTGGCAATCTATATCGTAATGGGCCAGCGAAAATGTCTCGGGCAGGTAAGGCATATCAGCATTGGTTTGATGGTGATGGCATGGTGCAACAGTTTAGTGTGAGCAATGGGCAAATTCAGCATCAGGCTAAGTTTATCCAAACAAAGAAGTTTAAAGTCGAAGAGGCCGCTGGCGCGTTTAAGTACACGACCGCAGGCACAGTGATCCCCAATGCTTTACCTATTCGAAATAACGATGATTTGAATGTGGCTAATACTAGTTTATTGCCGCGCCACGGCGAGTTGCTTGCCTTGTGGGAGGCGGGTTCACCCTATCGACTTGATGCCCAGACCTTAACCACGCTTGGCGTGAAAAGCTTTGGTGACAAATTTAAGGGCTTGCCCTTTTCTGCTCACCCGCTCGATGACGGACAAGGTGGACTATGGAATTTTGGCGTCTGGTATGTCGGTGGTGAGAAGCAATTACTTGTGTATCAAGTGGCACCCGATGACAGCGTTGCCAGAATGGAAGTGATTGAATTACCTCAAGCTAGCTATTTACATGCCTTCGCGCAGAGTGAGAATAAGCTGGTGTTTTACATTTCATCCTGCGTGTATGAAGAGGGCGAAACCTATATTGATGCCTTTAAATGGCGCCCCGAATTGCCATCGCAATTACTGGTTATCGACAAAGCCGACTTTAAAACGCGGCAGTTACACCAACTGCCTGCAGGATTTGTGTTTCACTTTGGTCAAGCCATTGAGAGGAATGACGAACTTTCTGTGCAGCTTTGTCTCTATCCCAATTCAGCGATTTTAACCCAAGGGATGAAGGGGTTACTGACGGGGGAGCGTAAAACTAAGACACCTCATGCAGAGTTAGTGACTATCACTGTACCGCTCACAGTAGCACTTACAGCAGCTAGCAAAGCGCAGTTTGCGGAGACCTTGTCTTCCTCTGCACGTATTAACCGCAGCGGCGTGATGATGGAGTTTCCCCAGTTTTCGCAGCACATTATGGGTAAAAAACAAACTAGCGGTGAAAAAGCGTTTGCAGAGAAAACAGGCGGGGCTTCGGCGTTTGTCCCGTTATTTGGCGTTGGAGCAAGATCAGATTCTGCTGCTAATTCTAACTTTAAATATGAAGCAGAATCTGACTCTGAATCAGGGCTAAGTAACACTCTGTATTGTATTCATAATGCAAAAGACAGCAGCAAGCACAGTGTGGATACACTTGGTGGCGCGAGCTATAGCGCGTTTTATCTTGGCAAAGGCAAAATTGCTGAAGAGCCGCTCTATATCTCCGCCACTGAGCAGCACGAAGCCTATTTACTGATGACTTGGCTCGATTACCATAATGCACAGTCTGGTTTGTCTTTGTTTCGTGCCAGTGATATCAGTGCGGGCCCCATCGCTTCGGCTCAAATGAACAGAGTATTGCCACTAGGATTTCATGGTTGCTTTATTGAAGCTTAATATTTTGATCTATAAATAAAAAACGCAGCTCTTAGCTGCGCTTTTGTTTCAGGCGAAAGAAACGTTTAGTCATCAATTTCCGCATTGTGATAGACGTTTTGTACGTCGTCACAATCTTCAAGTGCGGCAATAAACTTTTCAAACATAACGACATCTTCACCTTCAACTTTAGTCATGTCCTGCGGTACGAAGGTGATATTGTCAAATTCAAAGTTAACCTCTGGCATCGCTTCGGTCAGCGCAGTTTTGACTTTAAAGTATTCAGTGTGCGGCGCGTAAACTGTGATTAAGCCATCTTCAAGCTCAACATCGCTTACATCAACGTCAGCCATCATCAGCAGTTCTAAAATCGCATCTTCGTCATCACCCGCAAACACGAACACGGCTTGATGATCAAACATGTGGCCAACTGTACCTGGGCCGCCGAGTTTGGCATCGTTTTTCACGAAGGCTTGACGCACTTCGGTGAAGGTACGTTTTACGTTATCGGTTAAGCAGTCAACAATGACCATGCAGTTGCCAGGACCAAAACCTTCGTAACGGGCGGTATCGTAATCTTCACCACCGCCGCCTTTGGCTTTTTCAATTGCGCGTTCAATAACATGCGCAGGCACTTGGTCTTTCTTAGCGCGTTCAATTAAGCGACGCAGTGATAAGTTTCCATCGGGCTCAACGCCGCCTTGCTTAGCGACAACGTAAATCTCTTTACCGTAGCGTGAATAAATGCGGGTTTTTTGACCGGCTGTTTTCGCCATGGATTCTTTCTTGTTTTGATATGCTCTGCCCATCTTGATCTCGTTAGCTCAAAAAAATTGCGCCGATATTAGCAGTTTTCTTGGCATAAGTGCAGTCGTCCCTATGTGATTTATTACCTAGAAGGCGACGGGGCACGCATTTCAGGGCAAAGTTGGTTTTATCAAGGAAGATCCGCTTTTAGATAGGCTAGGACTATATCGCGATAGATTAATACTAATGTCTAATGCCATACGCTCGTGAGACTGTTGATGATAGCTAACTTCTACTTTGTTTATCTAGCGAGATAAATTATCTAGCTTATTCAGAGAAATAGACTAAAACTATAAATCTTGAGCGCTATCATAGTTAGCCCTCCCTCGTCAGTTGTAAGCAATAGCCGCTGTAATTGATAGCAGCTGAACTAAGGCTAATGATTCGACTCTTAGCATTTCCCTTTCATTTTTACCTTGCGCAGTTACGGGAAGTATATGGAAATACAGCACAAAATTTTAATTTTCATCAGTTTCACGCTGGTCACTCTGGGGAGTTTATTACTTGAGGGACTGCATCTTCCGAGTATTGTGCAGGCGTTGATCTTGGGCGTTCTTGCCTGTGGCTTAGTGGTGTGGGTGTGTTTGCGCGCATCTAAGGCTAAGCTCGACACCGATGAGGCAAACATTAAGGCATTACAAGAGCAAAGTATTCCCGCCCACGACATTAGTGTGCAAACCAGTAAAATGGCTATCGGTTCGGCTGAGGTGTCGCATTTTATTGATTTATTGAATAAATCAATTGAATCAAATGGCGAGCATGCCAGTGCCATTGCGGTTGCTGCGGGGCAATTGAGTCACACTACGGCCCAACTTGGCGATAATGCCGCCGATATTTTAGGCCAAGCTCAAGAGGCTGAGCGCGTTAGCGTGCAGGGACGAAGTCAAGCTCAGAAAGGTGTTGCAGCCATTCGTTCACTGAGTACGGATATTGATACCGCCGCTGAGCAAGTGCAGGCGCTTAAATCAAGAGCCGAAGAAATCCAAAAAATTACCGAGGTGATTAACTCTGTTGCCGAGCAAACGAATCTGTTGGCCTTAAATGCGGCTATCGAAGCGGCTCGTGCGGGAGAGCAGGGTCGAGGTTTTGCGGTAGTGGCTGACGAAGTACGTAGCCTTGCGGGGAAAACGGCGGGTGCAACCCAAGATATTGGCAAAATGCTATTAGAAATCCGCAGTGAAACGGATAAAACTTCTGGGCTGATGGAGCGAGTCGTGACTCAAACAGCCGATGTGGTCGCCGCCATGGGCGAGTTAGACGCGCACTTCACTGAGATTTCAGCTTCTGTGACCCAATCGGCCCATGCCTTAGGTGATATGGAAGATTCACTCAAACAATATAACAGCACTACTAACGATATTAGCCGCTCGGTGACTCAAATTCGTGACTCGTTAAATTCGACGGGTAAACAGAGTCATAGCGTATCCGAGCAGGCCTTTACTTTATCCTTGACCACTGAGGGTATTTTTAAAGCGCTGTCTAAATGGGATACACAAACCTTCGATCAGCAGGTTCTGCAATTGGCGAATGTTGCCGCTAAAGCGTGCGGTGACAAGTTAGCACAAGGTTTAGCCAGTGGCAGTTTTAGCGAGGCTGATTTGTTTAATCCTAAATACCAACCTATTACCAATACTCAGCCGCAGAAATACAGCACGGCTTTCGATCGTTATACCGATCAGCATTTTCCAACGATTCAAGAGCCCATTCTGGCAAAACACAGCGAAATTATTTATGCGGGAGCCGTTGATAGGAAAGGTTATTTTCCTACCCATAATAAACGCTTTAGCCAAGCGCTGACAGGAAAAGTTGAGGTTGATATGGTGCACAACCGAACCAAACGCTTATTTAATGATCCGACAGGGATCCGTTGCGGCGCCCATACTGAACCTGTGCTATTGCAAACTTATAAACGCGATACGGGCGAAGTGATGCACGACTTGTCGGTGCCCATTTTTGTAAACGGTAAACATTGGGGCGGATTTCGAGTGGGATTTAAAGCTAAGTAGATTACTGATAACTCAAATTTAGGTTATTTACTCTAAAAAATGCATAAAAACGCATCTTTATTTGTGTCTTATATGTGATCGATAGTGGGTAATTGATTAACATAATAGAAATAGATTGGCATCTTTTTGCCGAAGTGCTTAAATAGCCCAAGGTGTACAGTATAAGACAGTATTGTATCCAATAAAAAATCATAAAATTTGAATAAGACCTTAAGCAATTTATTTAAAATGTTTAAAATATCTTTCTGGATATTTTAAAATGTTGAGGACAGGGAGCTCTCTTGCGACGTAAATATAACGCAGTAGATGCTGCTTAATGTGAGTTAAATGTGATGCAAGCAAATCAAGCGACTGTAACTGTTTTATATTATGATGCGCCCGTAGGGTTAATTATGCACAACGCCGTATTAGGTAATTTGCCAGTGAGTGAAGCTGGGCGTGTGATGATACCTGCAAGTTTCCGCAAGGGAAAATCTATCATTGCTGTACTTGAAGGTGAGTGTAAGATATTGAATTCATTAGGCGAGCGAGTGTTTGCTCAAGCTAATATAGGTTAACATTTTAAACTAATCGTCATTCTTGGGACGAATAATTCGCTTTGCTAAATTATCGTCCCGACATCTTCTGCAAAAATTCTATTCAATACATCTATTTCTATTAATGTTAGCGCTTGTTCGCCTAATCATATTCGGTTAGTCATTCAGATATTTACTGTCCCACAAATTAACGCACTTTAATGGCAGACTTCTGCCATTAATTGGTCTGCAAGGTACTGTAAGGTTTCGGCATTAGGATTGGTGTGGGCGAAGGTTCTTAAACCATAAATTCCCATCATTAAATATTGGGCTCTTTGCTCGCAGCTGCGATTGCCTTGGAGGAGTCCTTGTAACGTTGCAGTGGCAAATTGTAGCGTGAGTGCTTGCTGCCAAGATTGTAGATACTGATTGATGATGTCTCGGATCTCAACATCTTGCTCTGCAATTTCATTTAACGCTTTTGTCAGTAAGCAAGCTTGGGCGCTATCGCAACTCAGACATTCAATAACGAGATGATCTAAGTAGGTTTTCAAATTAGTCAGCACATTCTCGCCATTGCCGAATAGATTGTTGAATTGCTCGTTTCTGTCGAGTTGATATTGCTCAATGGCCGCGATTAATAACCCGCGTTTATTGGTGAAGGCACAGTAAATCGACCCCGGATGTAATCCCGTGGCTTGAGTAAGATCTTGCATGCTCGTTTTGGTGTAACCCTTGTGCATGAAGGCGGCCATAGCGCCGCGAAGTACCTGTTCTCGGTCGAACTCTGCATTACGCATCGAATTTCATTCACTTGTATAGAAACGCTTAGGCCAGATTCTACCTAAATTTGAACAAACATTCAAAAATTAACTTGAATGATCGTTCAAATAATAATATCTTGAATGCATATTCAAGAATGGAACTGAGAAAATGACCACACAAACCACGCTAAATTCATTGGTAAATCTGTTCGATACCTACTCACTTAATGACACTATTACCTTAAATAATCGTATTTTAATGGCACCTTTAACCCGTTGTATGGCGGATGCCGATTTAGTGCCGACCGATGATATGGTCGCCTATTATGCACGCCGCGCCGAAGCGGGTTTGATCATCACAGAGGCGACGATTATTCGTCCCGATGCTCAAGGTTATCCAAATACCCCTGGTATTTTTACTCAAGCGCAAATTGCTGGCTGGCGTAAAGTGACCGATGCTGTACATGCCAATGGCGGTAAGATTTTTGTGCAGTTATGGCATACGGGCCGTGTTGCTCATCCACACTTTTTCGGTGGTGGTGATGTGCTTGCGGCATCAGCACAGAAGATTGAAGGCAGTGTGCCAAGAATGCGCGAACTGACTTATGTCACGCCAAAACCTGCCACACTTGAGGATATTCAAGGCCTAGTGCGTGATTACGCCAAAGCGGCGGAAAATGCCATTGAAGCTGGGTTCGATGGCGTAGAAATCCACGGTGCAAATGGTTATTTAATTGATACCTTCTTACACCATGACAGCAATCGCCGCACCGATGAATACGGTGGCACTCCAGCCAATATGTCCCGCTTTGCGCTTGAAGTTGTCGATGCTGTTGTGGCTCGTATCGGCAAAGACAGAACCGGTTTACGGATTTCTCCAGGGGCTTATTTCAATATGGCGGCAGATAGTCGTGACCGCGAAGTATTCGATTACTTCTTGCCAGAGCTGGAATCCCGCGATATCGCTTTTGTGCATATTGGGATTTTCGATGACAGTATGGAATTCGACTATCTAGGCGGCAGAGCTTCAAGCTATGTGCGCGCACACTATGGCAAAACCTTAGTGGGAGTTGGAAGCTACAGCGCTGAAACCGCCAGTGAAGCGATTGCGGCGAATAAGTTTGATTTGATTGCTATTGGTCGCCCATTCATTGCCAATCCTGACTATGTTGCTCGCGTTCGTGATGGCGTTGAACTGGTTCCTTACAGCGAAGAAATGCTAGCAAGCTTAGTGTAATTTCGCTTAATAGCTTTATAAAGAAAGGGTTAGCATGTGCTAACCCTTTTCGTTTGTCTCTCTCGTTTTTATTTAATCCGCTTTAACTAAGGATCTGAGTGCGGTGAGTTTTTGCTGAGCGATGCCGAAAATGCTCTCGGGAGAATATTGCCCTTGGCTAGGTGCGGCCGTTTGCGGCAAACTTCCTGCGGTTTTACCGAGCAGTAATTCCATTGCTTGAGTCACATGGGTAATAGCCCAAATATGGAATTCCCCCTGTGCCACTGCATCGACAATGTCTTTGCGCAGCATAAGGTTGGCCATGTTCGAGGCCGGAATAATCACCCCTTGCTCCGGTGTACGGCCTTTTATTTTACAAACATCGAAGAAGCCTTCAATTTTTTCATTCACGCCGCCAATGGGTTGAGCCTCACCAAATTGGTTCATCGAACCTGTGATGGCAATATCTTGCCTTAGTGCTTGCTCGCTAATGGCCGAGATAATTGCGCAACATTCGGCCATTGAGGCGCTGTCACCGTCCACACCGCTGTATGATTGTTCGAAGGTGAGGTAAGTGGTGAGCGGGATTTGCGCCGTCTTACCTAAAACTGAGGCTAAATAAGCGGTTAAGATCAACACGCCCTTAGAATGGATCCGGCCTCCAAGTTTGACTCTGTGCTCGATATCCATCACTTCACCCTTACCAAACGCTGTGGTTGCTGTGATGCGATTGGGCATACCAAACTGATGATCTGAGGTCGAGATTACGGATAAGGCATTGATTTGCCCAACCACTTTGCCCTGAGTGCTAATCAAGGTCGTGCCGTTGGTAAAGCTTTGCATTATGTTGTCGTGCAGACGCGAGACTCTTTGCTCTTGATTTCGCAGTGCTTGCTCAACGTGCGGCACTAAAATTTGCTGACTGCCTGCCGATTTAGCGCAGTAGTTTGATTCCCGCAGTAGGTTGGCAATATTGGCTGAGTGTAGCGACAGTTTTTGTTGATCTTCGGCTTCCCGCGAGCTGTATTCGATGATGCGTGCTATAGCCGCACGGTCGCAATGTAGCATGTTGTTGTCGTGAACTATGCTCGAAATAAAGCGGGCATAGTGCGCCTCAGAAGTTGAGGTTCTGTCCATCACATCTTCAAAATCGGCGGTAACGCGGAATAACTCACTGAAGTCAGGATCATAGTGCTGTAACAGCTGATAAGTTTCGTGATCGCCAAACAGAATAATTTTCACATCTAAGGGGATAGGCTCAGGCGCCAATGAAATCGTGCCCGACAGTGACACTTCACGCTCGAGCGAACTTAAATCGAGTTTGCGTGAACGCAGGGCGCGTTTTAACCCGTCCCACACGTAAGGGCGTTCTAACACTTTTACCGCATCCATCAATAACACGCCGCCGTTAGCTTTGTGCAGACTGCCAGAGCGGATAAGTGAGAAGTCGGTGAACACTGTCCCCCTGAATGTGGCGTTTTCCACATAGCCAAATAGGCTGTGATAACTTGGGCTTTCTTCTACGACAATAGGGAATTTTTGAGTCCCTTGAGCGACCAAAACGTTAACTTGGTAGCGGCGGGGCATTTTCTTTTCAAGGGAAGCGTAGGCTAGGCCCAGTTGTTCTTCACTTTCTTCTAAAAAGATATCTAAATTGTCTAAGATATCCGCCTGCATACCGGTTAGGAAAGTCCGCGCTTCGGGCTGGTGCTTGAACTTATCTTTGAGTGGCTTAATAAAATGAATTAACACTTCTTTGGCGACTTGTTCGTCATGCTCTTGCTGCTTGTCGCTGAATTCTTCTTCCCATTCAGTGATTTGGCGAATAATACCCCGTAGTTTAACCTCTAGGCCATTGATATTACTTTCAAATTGACTACGTTCAGTCTCTGTCAATGCTTCGAATGAAGCTTCGTCATGGGGTTCTTCACCATTGAGCGCTACCATTTGATAGTCGCCCTGCATGGTTAAACTGAGGCTGATGCCTTTCTGTTTCGCTTCTTCGGTTAATTCAGTGAGTGCGACTTCTTGCTTCTGTGATAATTGGCTTTTGAGCTTTTCGGTGCGGGCATAATACATTTCATTATCAAAGGCTAAAGGCATAGCTTTGACAAGTTTAAGCATCAACTTTTCGACGGCTTTTTTAAATTCAAGCCCAGTCCCTGCGCTCAGTTTCAGTACTTTAGGGCAACGGGTATCATCGAAATTAACCACATAGCACCAATCGTGCAGGGAATGGTCGTTTGGCTCGTGACGGCTTAGGTAACGCAGCATCATGGTCCGTTTGCCGAGGCCGTTCTGACCTATGGCGTAGATGTTGTAACCCTTTTCTTTAATTCCCATTGCAAATTCTACCGCTTGCTGGGCGCGTTCTTGGCCGACAATGTCATTGAGAGGTGTGAGTTCTGCTGTCGATTGGCAATCTGTGCTTAATTGGTCGAGTTCGCAAATGCGATATAATTGTTTACTGTTGAGCAGGGTAGCTTGGCTTGATACGACGTCAGTGGGCATAAATATCCTTGGTTTTTCAGCCTTATTATTTCCATTGTAGACAATAAGATAGCATTTTTGTCAATCAAAACTCTGTTATTGCTGATATATGTCTTTAGGGATGGTTTTCTCTCGCTAAGAAAGTGCTGAATTATCGGGGGAAGACTTAATTGATTAAGTCTAACTAATTGTTACTCAATAAACTTATCGCGATACTGACACTAAAATTTTGTGCTAAAGTAGCAAATGCAATGTTAGTTGGATTTACCCGTGCAAGCAGTCTGCTGAGTGTGAGTAAGTTAGTGTGAATTTTGATGGTTTGACCTCTACCACCCTAAAAGGTGGATATGATGGAGTAAGTTTTAGATCCAACCTTAGTGCCAATTGAGATGTATTGATTTGATGTTAAACGTAAAATTTTATGAGATTTTACTGCTTGGTTAACGTTTTCCCTCTGTAGCAATATTGGGCATGTGTTTAAGGTCTTACGGTATTCTCGCCGTAGGCCGATTGAGCAGTAACGAGATCTGAGTTGGCAAGATGATGATAGATGTACCTATTACGCAGCAACAGCTGGATAACTGGTTGAGTGACTTAAATTTAGTCGCTGAGATATCAAGCAGTAAAGCAATGTTATTAGCATGGAATGCTGCGGGTGAACTTAGCAGCATGTTAAGTTCAGACTCTGCGGCTGAAAGTGAAATACAGGCAATACTCAGCCACCTAAGTGGCAATCATTTGGCTAACACCCAGCCTGTTATAAGCCAGTCCGTTGCGATGCCGTCAATGGTCACACCATCTGAAATCGTTCCTAATCCCTTTGATATTATTGATAAACCTACTACTCCCCCGATAAGCAATGCTAAGTTGTCCAGCTTGAGTGAGCCGATTTCAGCATTGCCCCGATTAGGCAGTCATCAAATCACGGCTGCATTATCTGTATCACAGCTAACTGAGCAGGTACGTGAGCCTCTGTTAATTATGGATACTCGGCAGCACTCAGATTGGCACACTTGTAGCGCAATCGGCAGCGTGATTTGTTTGTCTCTCGCTTGGCCATCTGGGGCACATTTTGGCTTTTTATGCTTCTATCACAACGAGGCTCACGGCGTAGATTCAAAAACGCTACAATTTGCCAAGCTTATCAGCGATAGCATTCAACACCAGTTAGGCGAGATATTGAGCCAACATAATGCGGCTGAAACATTAAGCCGAGGTTCACCGAGTCGTGTCGATACGGTCGATTTACAAACTTTTATCGATAGTTTTGACGAACATATTTGGATGAAAAATGCCGCTGGCATTTACACTCTTTGCAATCGTAGTGTTGAGAATGCGTGGGAAATGCCCCGCAGTGAGATTGTTGGTAAATCCGATGTTGAACTCTTTGGTGCTGATATTGCAGAGATTTTTCTAGAGGGTGATAGGCTCGCTATCGAGTCAGGTACGCCTATCATTGTCGCTGAGTGTTTAGATGGCAGTGAAGCTAAAAATCATCTTTGGCTAGAAACGCTAAAACTCCCAACACTCAATGCCCTGGGTGAGCTCGTGGGCGTTATCGGTATGACTCGCAACATCTCCAAGCATAAAGCAGTTGAAGAACAACTGACACTGGCGACCAATGTGTTTAAAAACTCGGTTGAAGGTGTGGTTGTGACCGACCGGCATGGCAATATTACCGACGTTAACGGTGCATTTTTTGAGATCACAGGTTATGTGAGGGAAGAGTTACTCGGCCAGAATCCTCGGATTTTTAGTTCGGGTCGGCATGATAAAGATTTTTTCGATAAACTCTGGAATGCCTTGCTTACTCAAGGTAAATGGAATGGCGAAATTTGGAATCGGCGTAAAAATGGCACGATTTTTCCGCAAAATATCACCATAAGCACTATTTATGATGACGTTGGAGATGTGCGTTATTTTGTCGCTGTATTTGCCGATATTTCAGCCCAGAAAGAGAATGAAGCACAACTCACGCACTTAGCGTATTTTGACCCGCTAACGCATTTGCCCAATCGCATGAAGTTCATGATGCAGCTTAAGCAAGAAGTGCGACAAGCTAAGCGGCTGAATTTGCAATTAGCGACTGTGATGATTGATGTCGATCTGTTCAAGCATATCAACGACAGTTTTGGCCACAGTATAGGCGATGAAATGTTGGTCGAGCTTGCCAAGCGTTTACGCAGCCAAGTAGGCGATCAGGATGTGTTATCACGGATTGGTGGCGATGAGTTTGTGGCATTGATTTCAGGGATCGACAATAGTGCCGATGCCGCAGTTGCCATAAATCAATTGCGCCAAGTGTTTGAGCAACCTTTTATTGTGAGCACGGGCGACCACTTACGTTTAACGGCGAGTATGGGCGTTTCTTTGTATCCGAATGATGGAACCGATGCGGACACTTTACTGCGTAACGCCGATGCGGCCATGTATCGTGCCAAAAATGATGGCCGCAATAATTATGCTTTTTATACAGAGTCCTTAACTCAACAGTCTTTTGAACATCTTAAGCTGCAAAGTGCCCTCTATGGCGCGATTGAGCAAAATGCCTTGTACTTAATGTACCAGCCAAAATTTGATTTAGTGACTCGACAAACCGTGGGATTTGAAGCGCTACTGCGTTGGTACGATCCTCAACTGGGTTTGATTTCGCCCGCGGTATTTATACCTGTGGCAGAAAAAATTGGTCTTATCCATGAGATAGGTTTATGGGTGTTAGAAACCGCTTGCCTTCAGGGAATGCGTTGGCTTAGTGAAGGCAAACATTTTGGCCGTATTGCCGTGAACGTGGCAGGACAACAGTTACAGCGTAGTTCCTTTGTGGATGATGTGAAACGTGTCTTAGCTGAAACGGGTTTGCCCGCCAAGCATTTAGAGCTTGAAGTGACCGAAAGTGTGATGATGCAGAATCCAGATCTTGCTATCCGTGACTTAAAGCGACTTGGCGATCTGGGTATCGAATTATCGGTTGATGATTTTGGTACTGGCTATTCATCGCTCAACTATTTGAAAAAACTGCCTATTCATAAATTGAAAATTGATCAATCTTTTGTGCGGGACATTCCCTTCGATACCAACAATACCGCTATCGCTAAGGCTGTGATTGCGCTTGGACATGCGTTGAAGCTGGAAATTATCGCTGAAGGGGTTGAAACTAAAGAGCAAGCTGATTTTCTGCAACAAAACCAGTGCGATCAAGCCCAAGGTTATCTCTTTAGTCGTCCGCAGCTAGCTGAAGATCTCGACGCATTTCTATCGTAAAACAAGTTTGCATATAACAATAGGACTAGCGCTATGCCGCTAGTCGCTTAGGGTTGTGTCTGCTAAAATTCTAGCCATTATTTTCAGTGGTTAACCGCAATGTCTTTTAGTGCCTTATCCTTAAACTCCACGTTAGTGAATACCTTAGCGGTTCTTGGCTATGAATCGCCAACGCCAATCCAGTTAGAAGCGATCCCTGCCATCTTAGCTAAACGGGATGTGATGGCTGGCGCCCAAACGGGTACAGGCAAAACCGCTGCGTTCGCCTTGCCTATCTTGCATCATTTGATGACACTCAGCCCTTCGCAAGAGTTAACGGCTGTGAGACCCGTACGTGGATTAGTCTTAGTGCCGACACGTGAACTGGCGGTGCAGGTACAGCAGAGTTTTGTTAAGTACGCTAAAGGGACTGATATTCGTATCGGTATCGCCTACGGCGGCGTGAGTATCGATGCGCAGGTCGCTGTGTTTAATGCAGGGATTGATGTGTTAATCGCAACTCCGGGTCGCTTACTTGATCACCTTAGACAAGGTGCATTAAATCTTAAGCAATTGAGTGTGCTTGTTTTCGATGAAGCTGACCGTATGCTCGACATGGGGTTTATGGATGAGATCCAAGCCGTGCTCAAGCAAGTACCGAGTGATAGGCAAACCCTGTTATTTTCTGCCACCTTAGATGCCGCTATCTTCAGCTTAAGTAAAACTTTACTGCGCGATCCTAAGTTGATTGAAGTTGCCAAGCGCAATACGACCGCTGCTGAAATTGAACAAGTGGTTTATGCCGTCGACGCCGACCGTAAAACCGAACTCGTCAGCCATCTGGTGCGCAGTAAAAACTGGCATCAAGTGCTGATTTTTAGCCGCACCAAGCAAGGTGTCGATAAACTGGTTCAGCAACTCAATAAAGCCGATATTATCACTCAGGCGTTTCACGGTGACTTGTCCCAAGGCGCGCGCGAGAAAGTTTTGCAGGAATTTAAACAAGGTAAGATCCAAGTGCTAGTGGCAACGGATGTCGCCGCCAGAGGCCTAGATATCGTCGAGCTTAAATATGTGATCAACTTTGAGCTACCCTTTATCGCCGAAGATTATATTCATCGTATTGGTCGCACAGGTCGAGCGGGTAGTGCAGGGCTTGCCATCACCCTCTTTAGTCAAGAGGACGCCCTATTATTGGAAGAAGTTGAAGTTGTGCTCGACAAGCGTCTACCACAACAATGGTTACTTGGCTTTGAACCCGACTTTAATAAGATGGATACCGAACCTAGACGTAACGGCAAAGCGGCGCAAAAACAACGTGCTAAAAAGCGCGCTTTGGGTGGAAAGGGAAAAAGGTAGTTTTTTAGGTGCGGCATCTGAATGGCTGAATCTAATAGAGATTAGATCAAGTGGCGACATGATTCATTTATCGACGCCAGTTCAGTTCCCGCCGCCGCATTTGAATCGATAACATCGCATGAAAGTTCAAACAAAAAGGGCTTAACCTTGCGGTTAAGCCCTTCTGGTAAAATTGGTGGAGGCGGCGGGACTTGAACCCGCGTCCAGAACACCTACATCCAAGGCACTACATGCTTAGTCTCTCTTTTAATTAACCCGAATAAACTCCGAAAGACAGGATTTCATCGGGCGAGTCCGGTACTATTTCGCGGTTCACCCCCGGACGGAGTTCCCTCGCTATCAAATGTAAGATGACCATCTGTATACACCGCCCATTTGAGAGACCTGTGTCAGATGGCTAGCTAGCCTAAGCTGCTAGAGCGTAGTTATCGTCGTTTGCAACTATAACTGTGCGGCTTTTTACGAGGCCAACCGCCCCTCGGCATGCTCCCAGGGTTTCGTGAATCCTGTCGAATCCAGAATCGCCCCCAAGAATTTGATTGTAACCCGTAGCACTATGATCACCTAGCATCATTTGCTTCAAGTTCAATCGTTTGTTCATTATCCGTGCGTTTTTTCTTTTTTCATCACGCGGGCTTTTTCAACTTCCCATTCACGCGCTTTAGTATCTTCGCGCTTATCGTGATCTTTCTTACCTTTACCTAGGCCAATTTCCACTTTTACCCATGCACCTTTACGCCAGTACATTGAGATAGGAATAATAGAGTAGCCTTGGCGCTCAACTAAGCCCGCTAGTTTATCTAGCTCTTTACGGCTGAGTAGCAGTTTTTTCAAACGTAGGGGATCGCAGACAACGTGTGTCGATGCCGTATTCAAGGGAATAATGGTGCAGCCATGCATAAAGGCTTCGCCATTTTTCAGGAATACGTAACAGTCGGACAAGTTGACCTTACCCATACGGATAGATTTCACTTCCCATCCCATGAGGGATAGGCCGGCTTCCATTTTCTCTTCGAAACGGTATTCGAAGGTTGCGCGCTTATTACGTGCGATAGTCGCAGGCGCGGCTTTGCTTGAATTTTTCTTTACCATAGTGGCGCCATTATACGCACGGTGAATCAATTTGGTATTGATATAAGGGTTTATTTAGTTAATTTCAAGCCTCTATCGTGTTGTTGCTGTTTTTTTGAACGTGATTAGGGTGTTGAGTATCAGCTTAAGTGCACAAGGGGTGCGTTTTTTACGTATCGTGATAAAATCCGTGCAAATTTTGATTGCTGGCCTAAGTTGTTTATTGCACGTGCGTTCTTTTCGTGCGTTTGAGTTTGCTTAGGTCGCTGTGAATACGTTAGTGAAGAGTACTAAGTCCTATGCCGCAAATTTCTCGAAGTGTGTTAGTCCGTTTTAGTGCGATGCAAATGTATGACTTAGTGAATGATGTCGAGTCGTATAAGGAGTTTTTACCCGGTTGTGTGGGTGGCAAAGTCTTAGAATTTGATGGCAAGACTATGCTGGCATCTGTTGATGTGAGTAAAGCGGGGATCCGTAAGACATTTACGACTCGCAACCAAGTGGTTCCTGGTAAGAGTATTGATTTAACATTGGAAAATGGGCCCTTTAAGCATTTATTGGGGCAGTGGCGTTTTACTGAGCTGACTGAAGAGGCCTGCAAGGTAGAATTCGAGCTGAGTTTTGAGTTTTCAAGTTCGTTAGCCGATATGGCCTTTGGTAAAGTGTTTAATGATCTTATGGTATCAATGGTGACGGCATTTACGAGTCGCGCTAAGGTGATTTACAGTGACAAATGAGACAGATAAGTTTGTAGTTGATGTGGTTTATGCCTTGCCTACACAGCAAAAAGTGATTTCGGTGAATGTGAATCCCGGCACGTCAGCGATTGAGGTGGTGCGTTTAAGTAACATAGTGAGTTTTTTTCCTGAGATCGATTTAGAGACGGTTAAGCTCGGTGTGTTTAGTAATGTGGTTAAGCATGACCAAGTGATTTTACCGGGGCAAAGGGTTGAGATTTATCGTCCTTTGATTGCTGATCCTAAGGATGTGCGTCGTCGCCGAGCAGATAAAGCTAAAGATGAAGGCCGCGCGAATAAAGTGACGGGCGGACGGGCTTAAATACTGACATCATTGCTCAATAAAAAAGCGCCCTTGGGCGCTTTTTTGTATTTGATTGACTGAGAAGAGCATAAGCAAAGTTTAGGATATTACTTAATTGGTTTTTGAACTTGCGCTTCAGCTTGATTTTCTTTCACTAATGGCTTTTCATCGGCGCGCTGTGCTGGAATTTGTGGCACTAGCTCAGTTTTATTACCTGTTGGCAAGCTGCTTTGTTCTAGCGGCGTACTAAATTCTTTGCTCAGTTCATAATCGCCTTTCACTGAGGTAAGTTTATCGCCCGTAAAGTGCAGTATGAGTTCTTTATGCGTAATGCTGGCATCACGCCCACTCTTGTAGTGATACACATAGTACCAAGTATCGTCGGCAAAACTATCTCGTAATACCGGACGGCCGAGAATGTATTCGGCTTGTTCTTTGGTCATGTCAATGCGCAACTTTTCAACTTGTTGCGGTTCCATGTAGTTGCCCTGTGGAATGTCAGGCTTATAAATCAACCAATCGAACACGCTACAGGCACTGAGCGAAACAGAGAGCGCCACAGCGCCCAGTAGGGTAAGACTTTGCTTTTTATTGATCATTGTATGCGCTACTTCTGAAAATCTGGCGGCCATAATACCCAAGCATTCCCCCTCATGACAAGGGCAATCGGGCTTTGCAACCGTCATAGATCGAATTGTGTGACTTTTCGACCCAGTATGTTGGCTTTAGTTCTCAATCTTTAAGGATATTTATTCGCTAAAGTCATATGGGGCTATGAGTATGATTTTCGGCTTCTAGAGCCGTACAGGTTTACTGTTGGCTGGATTGGGAAAAGAGTAAATGTGAGCGATTTCTTCTTTAAAGCCAAGCAATTAGTTAGTAAGTCGATAGACAGTATGTGTGGCGATAAACATAGTAATCTCATTAAAATCAGATTAAAGTTACCGATATGTTTTTATTGTGTTCTTGTACTGTGGCTTTTTTGCCGTAAGTTTGCAGTGTTCGAAATAAAATAGTGGGATAGATGCATTGGGTTCTTTAGTTTGCGTAGGTACGGGTTTACAACTGGCCGGACAGATCAGTGTGATGAGTCGTAGTTATATTGAGCACGCTGATGTCGTGTTTTCACTCTTGCCCGATGGTTTTTCGCAGCGTTGGATCCAGAACATTAATCCCAATGTCATCAATTTACAGCCGTTTTATGCACAAAATGGTGAAGTTAAAAATCGCCGAGAAACCTACGAACAAATGGTTAATTCTATATTGGAGGCCGTAAGGGCTGGCAAAAAAACCGTTTGTGCACTCTATGGTCATCCTGGAGTCTTTGCCTGTGTTTCCCATATGGCGATTACGCGGGCGAGGGCAGAAGGGTTTTCAGCGAAGATGGAGCCGGGGATTTCGGCCGAGGCGTGTTTATGGGCTGATCTGGGTATTGACCCCGGCAGCTCTGGGCATCAAAGCTTTGAAGCTAGCCAGTTTATGTTTTTTAATCATGTGCCCGATCCGACAACCCATTTATTGTTATGGCAAATTGCGATTGCTGGTGAACATACCTTAACTCAGTTTCATACTACGAGTGACAGGCTGCAGATTTTGGTTGAACAACTGAATCAATGGTATCCGCGAGATCATCAAGTGGTGATCTACGAAGCTGCTAATCTGCCAGTTCAAGCCCCTAGAATTGAGTATTTGCCGTTGAGTAAGCTGCCCGAGGCAAACTTGTCTCCGATCAGTACCTTACTGATCCCACCAGCAAAAAAACTCGAATACAACTATGCTATTTTAACTAAATTAGGCATTAGACCTGAAGATTTAGGCTAATTGTGAGTGCTGTACTTCTGAGCTGAATTCGGGAGTCATCATATAAATAAGGAAAGGTATGTCTGCATTATCCGATTTTTTTACTCAGTTAGGCCAAGATGCACAACTGATGGAAGCGTATCAACAGGACCCGGAGGCCGTAATGCGTGCCCATGGGTTAACTGATGAAGAAATTAGCGCTGTAATGACAGGGGATATGACAAAACTAAAAGTTTTGAGTGGCGACCAAAATTATCAAACATTTATTTTAGTCAATCATGGTAATAATTAACTAATTTTGAAACGGTTACGTTGTGCCCTATTAGCCATCTTCGCCTTGTGTTCGACAGCTTTGATGGCTAACTCTCTCGATTTTGATCAGGCACTCAATGAGCTTGATGTATTACTGCAATCTGATCTTAGTGCTGCGCAGAAAAAACTTGCCGAATATGAGAAAGAATTCAGTCGTTTAACTACAATACAACAAGGACGACTGAGGATAGATAGAGCGATAGGTTATTTTTTCACTGGTGAATACACTAAAGCGTTAGATGATCTACACCAAGCCGAAACCTTAGTGCCAAATACTGATTTATTGGCGTCAGTTTATAGTTACAAAGCCACGGTATATATAGGTCTGCGTGACTATGACAAAGCCTTGGCTGCAGTCGCTCAAGCATTAGCCCTAGTGGTGAATATTGATGATGTCACGATTAAACGGCACTCATATCTAAGAATTGCCAATATTTATTCCGAAATGGACGCTTATAGTGATATGGGCCTTTATGCCTATAAGGTGTTACAACTCGCAAAGGAAACCGATGTCCGCGATATTTGCCATGCCAAATTGCTGCGCGCTATTTATTTACTCGGCGTGAAAAATCCCGATGCCTTCGATGCCTTCGAAGATAGCCGTCAATACTGTGATGCGAAGCAATTCCCCCTTCTGGCGACTATGTCGATAAAAGGCAAAGCTATGGTTTTGCAGGAGCGGGGCGACTTTTTAGGTGCGAGAGCGATTCTACTATTAGCTTTAAAAGGGTATGAAGCTTTTCAATTTCAGTTAGAAATCAGCCATGTGCATGCACTACTTGCCGAGAATTACTTTGCCATGGATGAGCAGGTTCAAGCGAAAAGTCACGCCGTTAAAGTGCTTTCATTCCCCGATGATAATAGCTACATCGAACATAAGCATATTGCATATAAGGTATTTGCCGAACTGATGGCGGCGGATAAACAATTTGAGCAAGCATATGAATACAAAAGAAAAGAACAATATTATAATCAATTGATTTTTGACCAATCTAGAATGAAAACCCTCGCTTATCAGGCGGCTAAGTTTAATGCTGATGAACAGTCGCGTGAAATCAATTTACTCAATAAAGAGCGTGAACTTTACATCGCTCAGCAAATGGTAAAAGAGCGGGAATACACCAATATGCTGATGTTTATCACTATTCTAGTGGGTGGGCTGTTCTTCCTTGGGATTTTGTTAGCCGTAGGTCAGATGCAGAAACGTAAGTTTATGCGTATGGCGAGAATGGATGCCTTAACAGGCATATTGAATCGTGGTGCAGGGCAAGAGTTGGGAGAAAACCTTTTTGTGCAAGCCACGGCTCGTAGCGGGGATTTCTGTGTCATTTTATTCGATTTAGATTTCTTCAAACGTATCAACGATTCTTTTGGTCATGGAACTGGCGATTGGGCGCTTAAAAAGGTGGTTGACTCCCTTAAATCCCATATCCGAAATGGTGATGTTTTTGCTCGTATCGGCGGTGAGGAGTTTGCAATTTTATTACCCTATGCCGATGAAGCGAAAGGCATGGAAGTGGCGGAGCAATGTCGAGCTCGTATCGAGGCCATTGATACCCAACATTCAGGGCATAAGTTCGTCATAACGGCGAGTTTTGGCGTGAGCGGTTTAATGGCTGATGATCTGAGTTTGGATCCATTATTTCACCGAGCCGACATGGCGCTCTATGCCGCTAAGGCCAATGGCCGCAACACCGTAGTACGCTATTCTGACATATTAAAATGTGACAAGCAGGCAACTGATTTACGGCCTCATATCGCATCGCCCTCTGTGTAATGCAAGTCGAGTGAGCATTTAGTCTCATCCAGAGTTGGCAAGCCCTTACTGGTTTTATCCTTCCTTAGTTTATTGCTCGTTTTTTATTTTGCAGCCACTCACTAAAATGCAATAACAGTCTAAGGTGTCTCTAAGCGCTCTTTTACTCTGCTTTGTTGCTCCAGTTGATTTCCCCCACGCTTAAGTGTTTTTCGTATCAAAAATTTCTCATTTTTAATGAATTGCCTTGACCTTGTTAATAAATAAATGGGATATCATAGCTGATAATTGCCTAGCTATTGCTGGGGCCTTACATAGAACAATGCGCATTCCTTTTTCCGTTGGAGCCTTCATGGAACAGTCGAGTTTACTCACGTCGGTGCTGCTATTTTTATTGGCGGCGGTTATTTTTGTTCCCTTGGGTAAACGTTTTGGCGCGGGCCCTATTCTTTCCTATTTGGCCGCAGGGATTATTTTAGGCCCAGGTGGCATGGCGTTGGTTTCTGATCCTGCAGCCGTGTTGCATTTTGCCGAGTTAGGTGTGGTACTTATGCTGTTTGTACTTGGACTCGAATTGAATCCAAGTAAATTATGGGAACTTCGCAGTGCTATCTTTGGTTTAGGCAGTGGTCAGCTGTTGTTGTCATGGGCTGCGATTGGAGGTTTGGCTTGGGGCTTTGGCTTGTCTATTGAGGCGGCTTTAGTGGTTGGCGCCGCGCTATCTTTATCATCGACAGCCTTTGCCGTGCAGTTAATGAGTGAGCATAGACTGCTCACAACCCCACTTGGACGTGATGCTTTTGGGGTATTGTTAATGCAAGACCTTGCGGTTATCCCTATGTTGCTGCTGACTGCATATTTGGCGCCCAATTCTGCTCAGATTGAACATCATGCGGTGCCTTGGTACTGGACGTGTCTTGCGCTCGTTGGTTTTGTGTTAGTGGGGAAATATTTACTGCCTAAATTCCTTAAACTAGTGGCAAGCAGTGGGGTGCGTGAAGTGCTCACCGCTTTTGCATTATTACTGGTCATGGGTAGCGCTGAGTTAATGGAGTGGTTGGGACTTTCCGCGGGTATGGGGGCATTTTTGGCGGGTATTATGCTCGCTAACTCAAGTTATCGGCACCAGCTCGAAACTGACATAGAACCTTTTAAAGGCTTATTGCTTGGGCTGTTTTTCATGGCTGTCGGTATGAGTATGGATTTGAAATTATTGATATCTGATCCGTTACTTATTCTGGGTATTTTAATGGCTATGTTGCTGATTAAAACCTTTGTGCTTATGGTGTTGGGTCGCATTCGGCACCACAAATGGCGGCCTAGTATTGCACTAGGTTTGATCCTTGCTGAAGGCGGTGAATTTGCCTTTGTGCTTTTATCTCAGGCGCAGCTATCTGGTATTGTCGGCGATAAAATTGCGCAAGTCCTTATGCTTGCTATTGGTTTGTCTATGGCAGTAACGCCTCTATTGTTTACTTTGTTCCGAGCAACTAAAGCCAAAGTGGTGGATACTCGTCTGCCAGATACGATTAATGTCACCGAATCTGAAGTGGTGATTGCTGGATTTGGTCGAGTAGGCCAGATCACGGGGCGTATTTTGGCCTCATCAGGTATCCCTTTTGTCGCCTTGGATAAGGATGCGAGTCATGTGGATGTTATTCGTAAATACGGTGGTGAAGTGTATTTTGGTGATGCCAGACGCTTAGACATGTTGATGTCGGCGGGGATTGCTCGGTCTAGATTACTATTGCTTGCCGTGGACAGTGTTGAGGATTCCATTGAAATTGCTCAGCAAGTGAAAACGCATTTTCCCCATATCAACATAGTCGCGCGGGCGAGGGACCGTAACCATGCTTATCGTTTGATGAGCCTTGGGGTGACGGATGTGTTTCGTGAGACCTTTGGTTCGGCGCTATCGGCCAGTGAGAAGATTCTCCAAGGTCTAGGTTTATCGCAGGTACAAGCCAATGAGCGGGTAAAAATCTTTGCTGAGCATGATAAGAAACTGGTGATTGCGAGTGCGGCCCATCAAAATGATTTAGCGACGTTAATCAATCTATCGAATAAGGGTAAGGCAGAGTTGGAATCCCTCATGCGTGGCGATAGGGAGAATGTGAGTTAATGTTGTCGCTCTGATTTGGATATAAAAAAGAGAGCATAAATGCTCTCTTTTTATTGGTTTAGAACATCAAATTTAACGCTGATGTTTAGGTGTTAAAAGCTATAGCTGTATTGCAGTTTGACGTTGCGTTCTTCACCCGGCATACCTCCGAGGAACATGGCTTTACTGTAATAGTCTTTATTGAAAAGGTTATTGATGTTCAGCTGGATTTTCCAAGAATCCGCGTTGTAGCTCACTGCCGAGTCAACGACGGTATAGCTAGGCACGTAACCGTCTGGAATACCAAATGAGCTTGAGTGCGTACTGCGATCATCGACAAATTTTGCACCAAGGCTCAGCTCGATTGGGCTTGATAATCTAAACCAATCCGCGCCATAGGTAATCCAAGCACTGGCAGTGACATAAGGCACACCTTTTTGACGGCTGTCGTAATTTGCGACGTCATTCGGGTTTTGCTTATCCCTTGCATCTTGGTACATGCCATTAAGGTTAACGCGCCATTGATCATTCAGGTGGGCATTGAGATCGAGTTCGACCCCCTGAGTATCTTCGCTGCCATCATAAAAATACACGGGAATATTAGGGGTTAATATGCCATTGGTATAATCAGGGTTGTTATAGGCGACATTAGTACGCGAGCTTTTAAAGAATACCAGTGAGCCAAGCAATTGATCCTCAAATGCTTTAAAGCGCATACCTAGATCATTGCTAATTGATTCTGAATCATCTCGGTCGGTAGCATTATCTTTTACTGCATCAAGTACACTGTAGGCGGTGCGCCCTTTAGAATGGTTGATGAAAAATGATAAATCCTCAATCGGCATGTAGGTTAACCCTAGGTTATAGGTCATACCGTTATCTGTGGTATCGGCTTCTGGTGTCGCTTGGGATTGGCTAGTGCTATAGCGTGGATCAACACCAAAGTGCTCATAGGCTTGTTTAATCTCATTAAAGGCAACACCAATACGCGTGGTAAAGCCGTATGGCAGATAACTGACATGTTGTAAGCCTACGCCCCAAGCGCTGACTTTTTTGTCATAGTTAGCGGTTTTGAGTGGGTCATAGTCCTCGAATTTACCTGTGCCCCAATTAGGATTGCGGATGTCGTATATATAAGGCAGAGATCCTTGGTAAATGATTTTGCCATCTTTGTTTTTAAAGATTTGATCCGCATCGTAGATAGAATATTGCTGGAAACGAATATTACGATCTTCGTAGTTGGCATTGACCAATAATTCATTGTCTATATTGCCAATTTGGAAGTCATAGCGTAGATCGGCAAAGTACTGCCACGAAGTCTCGTCGGCATCCACTTTACGGTATTCCTGACGTCTTGCAGCAAAAGGATAAAGTTCGCCGTTTTCAACTAAAGGCGCGCGGGGATCAGTGTTGATCGGGTTTTTGCCTTGTTTCCAGTAGACGTAGTTATAGGCACCTGTTTGGCGGGCGAAGCCTGAAGTGTAGTCGCGATACTGTAATTGCTGATTAAGAAACAGATTATCGTTGAAGTAAATATTATGGGTTAGTTTAAATCTTAACTCTTCGCCTTCATTGTCCTTCGCCATGGGTGAAATCAGCCCTGCATCACCAAATGAATAGGGCCTTAAGCCGTCAGCGCCCGACAACGAGTCCGCTAGCTGCTGACGCTGTGCATCGGTCAGTTGTAGACCCTTACCAGTTGGATCGTTGATCAAATCCTGCCAAGTGACCTCTCCCGCGCTTTTACCGCCGACTGAATCGGCATTGTAAATTCGAATCGGGTGGCCAATAGAGTCAACGGCAATAGCATCTTTGATGTAAGCACCTGAAAGCATTACATCTTGGCTATCACTTAATACCCATTTCAAGGCGCCATAGATTTCGTCTCTGTCTGTGCCTATATCGCGATAGCCATCACTGCGGCCGGATTTGGCCACTAAACGGTAGGCGACATCATCGCTCAGGCCGCCCGTGCTATCCAGAGCAAGGGAGTAGGTATCCCATTGTCCAACTTCGGCGGTAAATTTGTTTTTTGACTCGAATTGCGGTTTTTTCTCAATTAAATTGATGACGCCGCCAGCACTCCCCATGCCATAGAGTCCAGTCGCTGGGCCTTTTAATACTTCTACGGATTCAACGTTGGTTAAAGAGCGCGTGGGGTTGAAAGTGTTACCAAGGCCAGCACCGCCATACATACCGTCATAGGTGTAATTTGCGCCTAAACCACGGATGACTATGTTGTCACCGATGCCATAGTTATTACCCGCTTGAGTCACACCACTGATGTTACGGATCAAGTCTTGCAGATTATCTGTACCTTGGGTTTCGATCAGTTCTTGGTCAACAATCACTACAGCTGCAGGGGTTTCCATGAGAGACATGTCTGATTTAGTCGCTAGCCCTGAATTTTTCACCACTGAGTTTTGTCTGCCATAAACCGTGATGCGCTCAACGTTGGCTTCAGTATTTGCTGATACCGAGTTAGCTTCGGCGGATGCAGTTTGCGATAAAACGGAAAGGCAGGCGAGTGCAGTTAGTGACAAACGAAATGATTTCATTAATGGTTCCCCCAAATAAATAGGTCGCGAATAGTAATGATTTGCATTTGAGTTGGCAACATATGTTTCAGATGTCGTGGTTGAAATGTGCAGTGCTGCGAATAAGTGTTACGAAAAGGCATGTATTTGAGGAAGTAAGGTATGGGTTCTCGCAGGAGAAAAGCTTCATAAAAAGTCGCGTCTAAGTTCCATCCCGCTGTAATGTCAAATTTGTTTCATTTTTTTTATAAAAAAGTGATTTATTTTTTGAGTTAACCATCACATCCCACCTTGTTGATCGGGAAACGCAACCAGGTACTTAGTTTGAATCGCACACGACACTTATTTCGTTTACGTAAACGTCAAAATAAAACGGTCGTTTTAATTTGTAGCAATAGCAACAGTCTTTATCATTATGATTTATATGGATTTATCTGACTTACCTCTAGGTTAGTTCAAAACATTGAGCATTTTCTACTTAGGTCTAATAGAGTAAAAATGATGTAATAATAAATTTACTCTTAGTTATTTAATTACGTAATTAATTACTTTGCGTATTGATTGGTAAAGTTGTCTGACAAGTTTCATTTAACTGCAATTGTCATATGTGATTAAAATGTTTAAATGCTTATTTATCAGTTATTTGTCGTTAATTTTCTTGCTTGGTCAGACCAATTTTAGCATGGTTTTTACTTAGGTTAATGCATGTTTTTGTCAATCTTGGACTGTTGCAAATACAAACGTTTGTCGGTAAGTTTTAGTTCGAAACAAACATTTGATGGTTTTTTGGTGAGTTTATAAGCAGTGGTGATTGGGGATACTACTGCTTTATATGTCAGCGTTAAGCCTGTGATAGTGGAGCCTCTTGGGAGGGCATCAAGATGACGGAACACACTTTGAGTGAACAGCAATTGAATTCGACACTGGGTAAAGCTACAGCAAACGCCACGCTTAATATTGTGGGTCGTGACATTCCAGGCCAAGAAGTCATTTTTACCGAAGGGGCTGTCGCCTTACTCGAATCCCTTTGTCGTGAATTTGCCGACGAAGTACCCGCCTTACTCGCTAAACGTAAAGATAAGCAAGCGCGTATCGATAAAGGCTCATTACCCGACTTTCTGCCTGAAACCCGCGCTATTCGTGATGGTGCATGGCAAATTCGCGGTATTCCCGATGACTTACTTGACCGCCGCGTAGAAATCACAGGTCCCGTTGAACGTAAAATGGTGATTAACGCACTCAACGCCAATGCCAAAGTGTTTATGGCCGATTTCGAAGATTCTTTAGCACCAAGCTGGGAAAAAGTCGTCGAAGGTCAAATCAATCTACGTGATGCAGTGCGTGGCGATATTGAGTACACAGTACCGGACACGGGTAAGCACTATAAATTAGGGCCAAATCCGGCAGTGCTTATTTGCCGCGTTCGTGGTCTGCACCTTAAAGAAAAACACGTGCAGTTTAATGGCAAAGCGATTCCTGGCTCACTGTTTGATTTCGCACTGTATTTCTACCACAACTATCGCCAACTTTTGGCCAAGGGCAGTGGTCCATATTTTTATATTCCTAAGTTAGAAAGTCATATTGAAGCGCGCTGGTGGGCAAAAGTGTTTGCTTTTGTTGAGGAAAGGTTTTGTCTGCAAGCGGGCACGATTAAATGTACTTGCTTGATTGAGACTTTGCCTGCCGTGTTCGAAATGGACGAAATTCTCTATGAACTACGTTCCAATATCGTCGCACTGAACTGTGGTCGTTGGGATTACATCTTCAGCTATATCAAAACATTAAAACGTCATAGCGACCGAGTCTTACCGGATCGCCAAGCCGTCACTATGGATACGCCTTTCTTAAGCGCTTATTCAAGACTCTTGATTAAGACCTGCCACAAACGCGGTGCCTTAGCGATGGGCGGCATGGCAGCCTTTATTCCTGCTAAAGATCCTGCTCAGAACGAAGCGGTATTGCAGCGAGTTCGTCGAGATAAAGAGCTTGAGGCGCGTAACGGTCACGATGGCACTTGGGTCGCGCACCCTGGCCTTGCCGACACCGCTATGGGGATTTTCAACGAATACATAGGCCAAGATCACTGTAATCAATTACATATTACCCGTGATGTAGACGCGCCAATTCTGGCTAGTGAGTTACTTAAAACCTGCGATGGTGAGCGCACTGAACAAGGGATGCGTCTGAACATTCGTATCGCCCTGCAGTATTTAGAGGCGTGGATCAGTGGCAATGGTTGTGTGCCCATTTACGGCTTAATGGAAGATGCGGCTACGGCTGAGATCTCTAGAGCATCAATTTGGCAATGGATCCAACACGGTAAGTCGCTGTCAAACGGCAAACTCGTGACCAAGCAACTCTTTAAAGACATGTTGGTTGAAGAGCTGTCGAACGTGAAAAAAGAAGTGGGTAGCGACAGATTCACCCATGGCAAATTCACCCAAGCGGCGGTATTGCTCGAAGACATTACCACCTCCGACGAGTTGGTCGATTTCTTAACCTTACCCGGTTACGAAATGCTGACAGCTTAGAATGAACTCATTTGCTTGAACCGTTTTAGGTAAACCAGATTTAGCTGTGGCGGGGCTACCGCCAACCAAACAATTTAGCAGAGTGAAACTGGGGGGCAGTTTCATGATAGCTACAACATCAAAGATAAAGGAGCGACACTATGACTAAGGCAACGACTCAGACTTCACGTCAAGAACAGATTGATGCAATCAAGCGAGATTGGGCTGAAAACCCACGTTGGAAACACGTGCGTCGTCCTTATACCGCAGAAGAAGTGGTTGCGCTTCGCGGTTCAATCGTGCCTGAGAATACTATCGCTAAGCGCGGTGCTGCGAAGTTATGGGAATTGGTTAACGGTGGCGCTAAAAAAGGCTATGTGAATTCACTGGGTGCGTTAACGGGTGGTCAAGCGGTACAACAGGCGAAAGCGGGTATCGAAGCGATTTACCTTTCAGGTTGGCAAGTGGCAGCCGATGCTAACTTAGCCGGCACTATGTACCCAGATCAATCTTTATACCCAGCCAACTCAGTGCCAGCTGTGGTGTCACGCATCAATAACTCATTCCGTCGCGCCGACCAAATTCAGTGGGGCAATGGCGTTAATCCAGAAGATGAAAAATTTGTTGATTACTTTCTGCCAATTATTGCTGACGCAGAAGCGGGCTTTGGCGGCGTATTAAATGCCTTCGAACTGATGAAGTCGATGATCGACGCGGGCGCTGCCGGCGTTCACTTTGAAGATCAGTTAGCTTCAGTGAAGAAATGTGGTCACATGGGCGGCAAAGTATTAGTGCCAACCCAAGAAGCGGTACAAAAGCTGGTTGCTGCACGTTTAGCAGCGGACGTGAGCGGTGTCGATACGCTGGTTATTGCCCGTACCGATGCTAACGCGGCCGATTTGTTAACTTCAGATTGCGACCCATACGATCGTGATTTCGTGACTGGCGAGCGCACCAATGAAGGTTTCTACCGTGTGAAAGCAGGTCTTGACCAAGCGATTTCTCGCGGTCTAGCTTACGCCCCTTATGCGGATTTGATTTGGTGTGAAACCGCTAAACCGGATCTTGAAGAAGCGCGTGTTTTTGCTGAAGCGATTCATGCTCAGTACCCAGATCAACTGCTTGCTTATAACTGTTCGCCTTCGTTCAACTGGAAGAAAAATCTGGACGACGCCACTATCGCGCGCTTCCAACAAGCATTGTCAGACATGGGCTACAAGTACCAGTTCATCACTTTAGCCGGCATCCACAACATGTGGTACAACATGTTCGACCTCGCTTACGACTATGCGCGCGGCGAAGGTATGAAGCATTATGTCGAGAAAGTTCAAGAAGTTGAGTTTGCTGCAGCGAAGAAAGGTTACACCTTTGTGGCGCATCAACAGGAAGTGGGCACAGGTTATTTCGACCAAGTGACTACGGTTATTCAAGGTGGCCATTCTTCAGTGACTGCACTGACTGGGTCTACCGAAGAAGAACAGTTTTAAGCAGTAGAAGCGCTTAGGATGATCCATTGTGATTGTGGATTACTCCTTAGCACGCCTTATGCTGATGTATCTGGTGAGGCGTGGTTAAAAACTCGAAATAGAGGGCAAGAGCGGACTGTGATGAGTTACCGAGCTTGCAGCTTAAATCTCGAGTTGAGTATGAAAGAGTGTTACCCGTAAGCCTGTGTTTAGCTGCTTTGCAGCTGTTGTCCCCGTACAGTTCGCCTACATGTGCTGCGCGGGTTTTTAAGTCAAACCTTGTGACTTAACTTCCTACCCTGTAAGTTTTTGCTTGCCTTAGCTTGGCGACTCTATGAGTCGCTATTTTTTTGCTTATTGGTTCACTATTGCGCTGATTAATATGGTGCAACTCTGATACGACTTGGTGCAATAATCGGATTATTTTACAGCAACTTATTGCTATCTCATTGTTATTTAATAGCTATCAAATGTGGCCTGAATAATGCTCTGAATATTACGGGAAGTTACAGTGCATTAAAGCTGATTATTGGCATTCACATTGAGGTCACCGCCATGAAATATTACAGTCGCCGTTTAGTTAAACCTGAACATTTAAATCCAGCAAATACCCTGTTTGGCGGTCAGTTGCTCAGTTGGATAGATGAGGAGGCCGCTATTTTTGCTGCCTGCCAGATGAAGAGCACCAGTCATGTGACTAAGCTGATTTCTGAAATCAACTTTATGACGCCAGCGCATCAAGGAGATGTGATTGAGTTTGGTCTGGAGCTCGTGAGTCTCGGCCACAGTTCTATTACCGTGAGCTGTCAAGTACGTAATAAGATGACGCAGGCGCCAGTGGTGAGTATAGATAAGATGGTGTTTGTGCATGTGAATGCCCAAGGATTGCCTGTGCCCCATGGTATTCGGGCGAATGCGGCTTAAGGGGCGTGGCGCTTAAAATGCGTGATGCTTAAATGTATAAGATGCTTAAAATGAGCAGTGACGCCTAGGCGTCACTGTCATTAGTCTTTGGTTAAATCTTCTTTTACCGATTTGACCGCATCCCGTGAAGCATGACCTATGGCTTTTGTCGTGTCTCGAGTCGCGTGGCCTATCTCAGTGGTGACTTCTTTAGTCGTTGTGCCGATGGCACGGCCTGCGTCCTTTAAATCCGCACAGGCGGATGTAGCGAGTAATAAAGGAATAATAATGAGCGTCGCTTTATTCATTGTGATGCCAATCCTCAATTTAAGTTCGTAACTCAATTTACTGGGCCTTGCCATTTTTACTGTGCAAAATGACATTCGGGACAATATAACAGATCTTGAGCTGAATCACGCTATGGCGACATTATCTGCTGAGCCGCTGTTGCAATGCTTCTGTTCGAGTATCAACCGAGTGAGTGAAACTAAGAGCATTAAATGACGTCGTGGATTGAGTTATCGAACTCGACAAATAAAAACGCCAGTGGCGTTTTGCGCACTGGCGTCTAAGGTCGCTAAATAATACTGCAAAGATTATTCGAGTTTGGCTAAGCGTTGTTGATAGTCTTCAATCAGGTGCTGCATGATTTCTTCAGGCGCCGCATCGTCACAGCAATCGTCTAAAAAGATTTTAAAGGTGACTAAGGCATGGCCGTCGTTTTTGAGTCTATCACTCTGCATTGAGAAGTAAGCATCTTCATTTTCGGCTTTACGAACCACAAACTTATTCGTTTCGAAGGTTTTTTCCCCAGAAAGCTCGTGCCATTTAGTGATGCGATTTAACGCGATCTCACAGGACTGGTTCATTTCAATATGATTTAACCAAGTAACGGGATGTTCAGGATCTTTGTAATGTGGACATCTAACTGTGTAGTTATATACATGGGTGATTGCAGTCATAGCGTACCTACCTGTTCGAGGATATTGTTGCCATCATAGGCATCGTTTTTGAATTCGGTCAATCATTAATTAAGTCTATATAGCCTTGATGTTTTTTGACGGAGAAGGATAGTTACTGCATGAAAATTAACCATTTACTTAATCTGTCATGTCTCTATTTAGCATGAGTTTTATGCCAATAACTTTGTGCTAGATCTCAGTTTTGGGTGAAGTTTCGCTTTTGCTGAATTACTGATTAATAAAGCAACAACTTGGTCGTCAGTAAGTCTTATTGATAAAAAGAGCGAACAGCGGAGTAAATAGGTTAATTAAACTTTGATGGGAGCTATATGAGTAAGTGGCAGCATAAGTTGTCGCAGAGGAAACGCAGAAGGTAGAATGGACAGAGGCCCATTCGTTAGAACGGGCCTCTCAGCTGGCTTCATCTTTTGCAGGGAAAAAGCGAACTGGGGCCATCTTATCGGATCTGTAACAGTCTGTAACCCACAGAGATCACGTTTTTTATATCATTTTGCTATGAATATTTGAGGTTCAGATCCTTTCTTCTTGAATATGCAGATTTGTGAGTGTTTTGTCAGTGCAAAGGTGCATAGACACTGAGTTTTATGTTGGTTTTTGTTACTCAATTTTTAAGATAGTAACTTACCTCACCATCTTGTTGATACAGGTGTAAAAAAGGCCCCAATAGTGCAGCAATAATCTGTGCACTATTGGAGCCTAAAACGAATTCATTGGAGGATGAAGTCGTGTTTACGCACTAGCAGGACAATAAGTCGTTATCCAGCAAGTTAGCGCACGATTGTTGTGTGCTAACTTGCGATTGGTAAGGTATGGCGATTACAGCGCACAATTACAGCGCATTAGTGAAGATCTGACAGATCTCCGCATGGGTCGCTTGTTTTGGATTGGTGAATCCACAGGCATCTTTTAACGCGTTATCCGCAAGTGTTGGAATA
Source organism: Shewanella sp. SM23 (assembly GCF_025654295.1). Taxonomy (NCBI): domain Bacteria; kingdom Pseudomonadati; phylum Pseudomonadota; class Gammaproteobacteria; order Alteromonadales; family Shewanellaceae; genus Shewanella; species Shewanella sp. SM23. The sequence continues at coordinate 97,205 of NZ_JAKKRM010000006.1, read as the reverse complement.
TCTTCCGCTTTCACGCCTAACAAGGTCAGGTTTTCTGGGATCTTAACCGCAACAGACAGTTTTTTGATTGCCGCTATCGCCGCACTGGCACCTTGCTCATCTGTCATCGCAGACACATCGACACCCATAGCCTTGGCAATGTCTTTTAAGCGAGCAGGGACGACCTGGGCGTTGTATTCCTGCACATGTGGCAGCAGCAGAGCGTTACACACGCCGTGGGGCAGATCGTAGAAACCGCCTAATTGGTGCGCCATCGCATGCACATAACCTAAGCTGGCATTGTTAAACGCCATACCTGCTAAGAACTGGGCGTAGGCCATTTGTTCACGGGCGTTGATGTCTTGACCGTTTTCAACTGCGTTGACTAAGTTAGCTTGAATCAATTCCATAGCCTTGATCGCACAGGCGTCGGTGATCGGGTTCGCTGCAATAGACACATAGGCTTCAACCGCGTGAGTCAGTGCATCCATACCTGTTGCGGCAGTTAGGCTCGCAGGCTTTTTCAGCATTAACTCAGGGTCGTTGACCGACAGCAAAGGCGTGGTGTGTTTATCGACAATCGCCATTTTAATGTGGCGGGCTTCGTCGGTAATGATACAGAAGCGCGTCATTTCACTGGCAGTACCTGCCGTCGTATTAATGGCCACTAACGGCAACTGTGGTTTCGCGGATTGATCTAACCCTTCATAATCTTTGATGCTGCCACCGTTGGTTGCAACAAGGGCGATACCCTTGGCACAATCATGGGGTGAGCCGCCGCCGAGTGAAATTACAAAGTCACACTTGTTGGCTTTTAACAGGGCTAAACCCGCTTCGACGTTCGTCACGGTTGGGTTAGGTTGTACACCATCATAGATGGTGGAGGTAATACCATTTTGACCGAGTTTTTCGGCCACTTCACCCACTAAGCCAATCTTGACTAAGGGTTTATCTGTCACTATGAGTGCGTGTTTAAAGCCTAAGGTTTTGATGTCACCGATAGCATCATCCACTGCGCCTTGGCCTAATACGTTGACAGAAGGAATAAAAAATTTAGCAGCCATAAAATCCACCTATTTGCTTGTAAAGATTAAGTTGTGTTCTTTTCTGGTGATCAAGCTACCAATTTGGAGGTAGTGAAAGTGTGAGCTTGATCGAGTTCGGCGCTTATCTGAGGGTAATTTCCCACTAAAGTTGGAACTGGGTAACTAAATTTCGGACTTTTATGACGGGTATTAGTGTTGGCGTACGATATGGTTTTTTAGCGTTGTTAGCGCCCCTGGTGATGCATCATTTCTGTGCATTTTTCGTTTACTTTTTATCCCACTTTTTATCCAGCATTTGACGGCTCAATTGTTAAATCTAACAGAGGTTAAACCTCATGAATACTCTCATTTGTAGCATTAACTCCAATTAATTAGTTTGATATCTAATATTGATTTATGCGTACTGCTGTGGTTGTGGTAGGGCCGTAAGTCAAAGGAATCTATAGTTTTATCTTGTTTTTACAGGTTAATTCTTTTTTACATAACTAACTTGTGAGCTTTGTCACTGTGGTATTTTAGGTTGATAGTTACATCACTAATCATTATCATGATTGTTAATTGAACGTTCAATTAACGTCGTTCAGAGTATTGAGAGAGTGGTTATTCCTTGAGTATTTATGCCTAAAGCCGCAATGAAATTGATACGCAGACAGCAGCTTATCGATGCGACATTAGCATCGGTTGCCTTGCATGGATTGCAGCACACGACCATCAACAGCATTAGTCAGTTGGCGGGGATGTCGTCGGGGATTATCAGTCATTATTTCAGTGGTAAGCAGGGCTTGATCCAAGCGACGCTGCGCCACTTGCTCGAGCAGTTAAAGCAAGCGTTGCTCAATCGAATCCAAGGACAAGTGTTGGCGCCAACAGAGCGCTTAATGATGATAGTTGAAGCGAATTTTACCGAGTTACAGCGCTCACGAAATGTCACTCACACTTGGCTGAGTTTTTGGGCACAGGCCGTCCACGATCCCCAGTTAGCCCGTTTGCAGAATATCAATAGTCGCCGCTTATACAGCAACTTACATTTTTCCTTTCGGCACGTGTTGCCCAAAGAGTTTGCCCTGATGGCTGCTAAGCAAACGGCGGCGATGATCGATGGATTTTGGTTACGCAGCGCCTTAAGTGAAACCCCTGAGCAGGATTTTGTTCAGGCCGAAAAATTATGCAAAACCTTTATCCACAATGTGATAAAGCAGCATGGAGTCAATACATGTCAGTAGAAGTACAGTACAACTTTATTGCGGGTCAGTTGCTCGCTAACGACAGCGGCGAAACCTTCGACGTCGTCAATCCTGCCACTGGGCAATTGGCGTACCGAGTGCAAGTGGCCGATGAAAAAATTCAGCAAGCGGCCATCGAAAGCGCCAAAAAAGGCTTTGCTATTTGGTCTGCCATGAGTGCCACTGAACGCAGCCGTATTCTGTTAAACGCGGTCGCATTATTGCGGGCTCGTAATGATGAACTCGCGGCAATCGAAGTGTTCGATACAGGTAAACCTTGGCAAGAAGCCTCAGTGGTTGATGTGGTCACAGGCGCAGATGCTATCGAGTTTTTCGCCCATATTGCCCCTGGGCTTGAAGGCGCGCAGCAGCAAGTCGGTGGGGATTTTTATTACACCCGCCGTGAGCCTTTAGGCATTTGTGCAGGCATTGGCGCGTGGAATTATCCATTGCAAATCGCCTGTTGGAAGGCCGCACCTGCCTTAGCTAGCGGCAATGTGATGATTTTTAAACCTTCGGAAGAAACGCCGCTTGGCGCACTGAAATTGGCGCAACTCTTAAGTGAGGCGGGTTTGCCCGATGGCGTATTTAACGTCGTGATGGGTGACGGCAAGGTTGGCGCTTGGTTAACGGGGCATCCAGATATTGCCAAAGTGTCCTTCACGGGCGAAGTCGGTACCGGTAAAAAAGTCATGGCCGCGGCGGCAAGTTCATTAAAAGACGTCACTATGGAACTCGGTGGTAAATCACCGCTTATCGTATTTGACGATGCCGATATCGATAATGCCGTTTCAGGTGCCATGCTCGGTAACTTCTATACCCAAGGTGAAGTCTGTACTAATGGGACGCGGGTGTTTATCCATGAGTCAGTTTATCCACGCTTTATCGAAAAACTGCTTATGCGTACTCAAACCAATATTGTGGTGGGCGATCCTATGGCGCCAGAGACTAACTTTGGCGCCTTGATCTCCAAAGATCACCAGCAAAAAGTACTCGATTATATTCAGCAAGGTATCGATGACGGCGCAACTCTGCTCACCGGTGGCACAGCATTAACACCTGAAAATGCTCCCAATGGTTACTTTGTTGCCCCGACGATTTTCACCCATTGCACCGACGAGATGCGCATCTGTAAAGAGGAAATCTTTGGCCCTGTGATGTCGGTACTCACCTTTAAAGAGGAAGCCGAAGTGATTGCTCGGGCAAACAATACCGCTATGGGCTTGGCCGCTGGGGTGTTTACCCAAGATATCAGCCGTGCTCATCGGGTCATTCATCAGTTACAGGCGGGTATTTGCTGGATCAATGCTTATGGCGCCTCGCCAGCCGAAATGCCTGTAGGTGGGTATAAGTTGTCGGGTATTGGCCGTGAAAACGGTAGCGAGACACTCAAGCATTACACCCAAATTAAAGCCGTTTATGTGGGTCTGCAGCCCTTAGAAAGCCCATTTTAAGGAGGCATTTTGACTCAGTCATTAGAGCAAAAATATTATAACTACATCATAGTTGGTGCAGGATCAGCGGGTTGTGTGCTCGCCAATCGCTTGTCAAAGGATCCTAAAAACGAAGTGCTGTTATTAGAAACCGGAGGCAGCGATAAGAGCATCTTTATTCAAATGCCGACGGCGTTATCAATTCCGATGAACAGCCCTAAATATGCTTGGCAGTTTGAAACTGAGCCTGAGCCATATTTAGATAATCGCAAGATGCATTGTCCTCGGGGCAAGGTGCTTGGCGGTTCATCGTCGATCAATGGCATGGTATACGTTCGTGGTCATGCTAGGGACTTTGATGAGTGGCAGGCGCAAGGGGCGACCGATTGGGATTATAGCCACTGCTTACCGTACTTTAAGAAGGCGGAAACCTGGGCCTTTGGTGGTGATGAGTATCGCGGTGAGTCTGGGCCGTTAGGCGTGAATAACGGCAATCAAATGCAAAACCCCTTGTACCAAGCCTTTGTGGATGCGGGCATTGCGGCGGGGTATTTATCGACCACCGATTATAATGCGGCGCAGCAAGAAGGTTTTGGCCCTATGCATATGACGGTCAAAAAAGGCGTACGCTGGTCAACCGCCAATGCCTATTTACGCCCAGCGATGGCTAGACGTAACCTCACGGTTGTGACCCACGCTTTAGTGCATAAAGTGTTATTGGAAGGACAAATGGCTGTTGGCGTTCGCATTGAACACAAAGGTAAAGTTGAAGATATTCGTTGTAACAAAGACGTGATTTTAGCTGCTGGCTCAATAGGTTCGCCGCATTTACTGCAATTATCAGGCATTGGCGATCCCCAAGTATTGGCCGATGCAGGGGTCGAGTTACAACATGAGCTGCCCGGTGTTGGTCAGAATTTACAGGATCATTTAGAGTTTTATTTCCAATTCAAATGCCTTAAACCGATTTCACTCAATGGCAAGTTAGATCCTTTCAGCAAGTTCTTAATCGGTGCTCGGTGGGTTTTAGATAGATCCGGTTTAGGGGCTACGAATCACTTCGAGTCCTGTGGTTTTATTCGCTCAAAAGCGGGTCTGGAATGGCCAGATTTACAGTACCACTTTTTACCTGCGGCTATGCGTTACGATGGCAACGAAGCCTTTGCGGGTCATGGGTTTCAGGTACATGTAGGCCATAACAAGCCTAAGAGTCGTGGTGCCGTGACCTTAGTGTCGGCAGATCCTAAAGCACCGCCCAAAATTCAGTTCAATTATTTACAGCATCCCGATGATATTGAAGGCTTTAGGGCCTGCGTGCGTTTGACTCGTGAGATCATCAATCAAACGCCATTCGATGAGTATCGTGGTGAGGAAATTCAACCCGGCACACAAGTGCAAACCGATGCGCAAATCGATGCCTTTGTGCGTCAATCGGTTGAGAGTGCTTATCATCCTTCTTGCTCGTGCAAGATGGGCACGGATGCGATGGCGGTGGTGGATCCCGAAACCCGCGTGCATGGCTTGCAGAATTTACGGGTGGTGGATTCTTCTATTTTCCCGATTATCCCGAACGGCAATTTGAACGCGCCGACCATCATGTTGGCTGAGCGCGCCGCGGATCTGATTTTAGAGGCTGAGATGTTAGCGCCAGCAGACTGTGCCGTTGTGGTTGCCGACGCTTGGCAAACCACACAAAGAAGTACTGCGACAAGTTAAAGCCATAAGTTAACAACACGCCTGCTCAGTCCGTCGAATCGACGGACTGGCGGCTTCAATTTTGAAGTGACTCATTAATTGATGACTCAAAAGGGTCATGATTCATTTTATCTAAAGGGTCGGTCAGCCCGCAGTGAGTGTGCAAATGACCGCTTTCACGACTGATCATCTATCAGGGTTTAACTATCGCGGAGTGTTTTTAAGTAGCGATATTTAAGGCTTGAGGGCAGAACGTTGCCTTTAAAAATGGATCAGTTTTTATTATTAAATAAAAACATGGAGTTACATTTTATGGGTTTATATCCAGATGCCGACTTACACCCAGTATCGACTGGGACTGAGTGCTCATTATGACTTGGTTATTATCCGCAGGGATACTGTTCACTTTTACCGCGATTGCGTTTGTGATTTATCGCTGGGGCAATATTCGCTGTATCGGCGTGACGCCTGTGCGTACTTTTACCTTTATCGCGATTCTGTTTACCTCAGGACTTGATGTCGGCTTGATCATGTTTCCGCTCACCGAGTTTGCGGGTTACGCCAATGTGGCGGCGAGTCCTGAATACGGCTTTAGTAATCCGCTGGCGATTGAGTTTGGCTTCTGGGCCTTTTTGATTTGGAGCTTCTACTTTTTAACCTGTTTTTATTTTTGTGTCATCGAGCCTAGGGTGAGATTCTTCGATATTCCTTGGGTTAAGTTCATCAATAATATCGTAATTATTGGCACCTGCGCCTTTACCGCCTATTTGCTATTGAGTAATTTACCTTGGTATTTACCCGAATTAGGTGATGGCGAAACCATAGTCGGTAGCTTCTATTTAATCGTATTTATGGTGATCGCCGCGGCTGTGTATTCCAGCACTAGCATACGTTATGTGCGTATCTTGAGTCTGGCGAGCACTTGGTTGTTTTTAGGCTTGATTGCCATCATGTGGGCCAGTGCATTTTTATCGGCTGACTCGAGTGTGGGCGAGTTCTTTACGACCTTTGCCATGCTGGGTGACTACTTCGGCAATATTCAATATTTTGTGTTACCCATCAATGACTACCATGAGTTTTATCTGTTCTGGTGGTTTGCATGGAGCATTATGATAGGCCAATTTACCTCGCGCTTTGTTGGCGGGATGAAAACCTATCAAGTGCTGTTGGCCATGATGGTGTTTCCGTCTATCCCCATCGCGATTTGGTTCACTGTACTTTATTACTACAGCGCCAATGGCTTAGATACCTCGGGCTTCTATAATCTGGCGATGGTGATTGTGGGAATTACCTTTGTAATCAATTCACTCGACTCACTGGTGCGCCTCTATACCGATAATCTTAATTTGACCATTGAGCGGTTAGGCAAGCTTAAATATGTCAGCTTTAACTTAGTCTTGCTCTGCAGTCTGACATTACTGTTTCAATTAGACTTTCTTCAAATTCAATGGGTTGGTGCAATCGCACTGGGCCTGATCTTTAGCTGTTTTGGTTACATCATGCTGACGCAATTGCAAACTGTTCGTGCCATTGAGCGCTCGCCAAAAGAGAACAAAATTGACTTTACTAAAATTGAGCTAGCCAACTAATGGAAAAATTAATAATGAAATCAAAATGTTTTTATCTTGTCGCCGGCGGATTGTTATTGATGTCGACTGTGGCGAATGCCGGATTATCGGCCACTGTGACGGCCACTTCGGATTACACCTTTAATGGTGTCAGCCAAACTGACAGCGGCCCAGCACTGCAAGGCAGTCTGGATTACGGTTTTGATTCGGGATGGTATGTGGGTGGGTTTACGTCGAACGTCGACTTTGGGGGGAACGACAGCACTTGGTTGGAACTCGATGCCTATGCGGGTAAGTTTTATCAGCTCAATGAGCAACTGAGTTTTGATGTCGGACTGGCTTATTACACTTACCACGGCGAGTCGTTTTCCGATGAGTACAACTATCCTGAGCTGTATAGCAAGTTAGGATATGATAGTTCACTGGGTCACTCTGAGGCTAAGTTGACCTATACATGGGATTACTTTGGTTTGGGTGGTGAGCATTACACTATGTTGCTTGGCCATACTGTCAGTGTCGCTGAAGGACATGATATTCGCTTTAGTGTCGATCGCTCGACATCACTCGATGAAGATAAATGGTCATGGGATGGTGGCAAATCTTTTAATCATTTCCGTATCGCCTATCTGACCAGCTGGAGTGGCTTTGATTTCAGTCTTGCCGCTGAAGATACTAGCATGAACTTAGATACCAGCGACGAGCGTCTTGTGTTGTCGGTATCGCGTCAATTCATGTTGTAATCTAAGGGACTTTTACCATAAAAGTGCCTCCTCTTGGTGAGTTCAGTCGCGCTTTCTGGTAAGGTGCACTCGTTGCTTAGAATGGGGAGAATGAAAAGAACGATGGAAAAGTACGAACAACTGCTCATTTCGCTGCGCCGAGTGATACGCGCTATCGACATTCATTCTCGCCAGCTGAACAAACACTCAGGTTTAACTGGGCCGCAATTGATGGTGATGCAGAAAATCGCCCAATTGGATGCGCCATTGGCTAAAACCGTGGCGGAAGAAATTACGCTCAGCCCTGCAACTGTGACGACTATTATCGATCGACTCGAGGGACGTGGTTTAGTGATCCGTCTGCGCAGTGAGACTGATAAACGTAAGGTGCATTTATACCTTAGTGATGCGGGCCGAGCGCTGTTACAGGACTCACCTAAACCGCTACAGGATCATTTTATTAAGCGTTATCAGAATCTTGAAGAATGGGAGCAGAGTCAATTGCTCTCAGCCGTTGAGCGTATCGCGACTATGATGGACGCCGATAAAATTGATGCGGCGCCTATGCTCTTGGTGGGGAAGATCCAAGGGGATGAGTAAGTTTCGTTTTTTCAACGACTAAAGTTATAAGATAAAAAAGCACTGAATTCTCAGTGCTTTTTTGCTTTTAGCCGATTAAGCGTTAGATCAGGCAGAAGGGCAGCTTGTTTCTGTTATTGAATTGATGAGGATCTCTTGTACTGGTGTGTCTTGGAAGCCTTCGATATTTTTTGTTGGGACTATGCTGATTTGATCTACCACCTCTATGCCGTCAACCACTTTGCCAAATACTGCATAACCATAACTACTCGCTGACGCGTCTAGATGTGGATTATCTAATACATTGATAAAGAACTGAGAGGCAGCGGTATCAGGTGCATTTGCTCTTGCCATCGCAATAGTGCCACGTTTGTTGCTAATACCGACTGCGGCTTCATTCTTGATTGAGGCACTGGTCGGTTTGCTTTTGAGACCAGTGGTAAAACCGCCGCCTTGGATCATAAAGTTATTGATGGTTCTATGGAATAAGGTGCCGTTATAGAAAGACTTATCAACATACTGCTTAAAGTTTTTACCTGTGATTGGCATGTTAGTTAAGTCAATGGCAAGTGTGATATCGCCTTTCGTCGTTTTCATTAAATAACACACATCCGCAGCTAAGGCTGGCGGCGTGGGATCGGGCGTCGGTGGCGTCGGCGTTAAATCACCATCTGTACTTCCTTCACAACCCGTCAAGGCAATGCAGCCGACAAATAGTAATCCTGATAACTTCTTCATTTCATATCCTTATTCTCAATCATCATTGGGGTGTTTTTGCTTTAGCATTCCATGGGCTTGAGCCACTGGCGTATATGCGAGGGCATATCAGGTTCCATGAATTTAATGTTGTTATTATGTTTCTATGCTGTAGCGAGACGAGATGTTGACAGAGGAGAGATAGGCTGTTCAAGTTATAAAATGCAATTGATACAAAGTGTTGCACTGATATCTGTGGTTAATATGCCACCTGACGTATTTGTTAGTATTAGTCTGAACGCAATGACATAAAAATGACTTACGCTTGTCATGTTATTTCTATCCCTTTGCTCTTCACTTATTGCATGCTTTAGGAGCCATGCTTGCCCTCTTGCTGAACGCATGCCCCAATTTAGTGCATTCCACTCTTTATATCCTGATAGCTACTGAGCGCCAACTTAACTGAGTGCTTCTAGTAAGTTACTGATTTTTTGAAAATGTTTTTTGTTATTTCTCTGAAATATTTATGTCATCTTCTTGTTACTTTTCGTTGGCATGGTTACTGTATATCTAAAGCTATGGATGAGCGGTCGCGGGGGCGACAAAATATGGGGCTGGAAAAGTTGCTGTATTTGCGGGGAGTTGGAGCAGAATTTACTGATTGTTTTGGCCAAAATATCCATATTTCCGAGGTAGACAGGCAAGGTATCTTGACCTGTATGTTACAGGAAAAAAACAGCGTGGCAGGGACTGCCATTGATACTCCTGCTACAGAAGCGTTATCGAGTGATGCTGGGCTGACCTGTGTCGATGCGGTATTGACCGAAGCACTGATCGCGTCGCAAATTGATCTACTGGATGCCCGTCCTTGGACTCAGGTGCTACCTGAATTCCATTGGTGTTTTGTGGATGAACCTTGGATAAGCCTTTGTTTACCGGAAACCTACACCTCAGATCTGAGTGTGGCGATTGAATGTGAACAGGGTGAGTCCATCGTATTCGATGTGCCTTTCTCGGCGCTTAAGTCCATTGGCGATTACCGCATTGAACAAACGCTTTATCTACACTATCGCCTTGATCTTACGCAACTGGGATTCGCACGCCTCGATTTAGCTGAGGCCAAGACCCAAGCTTCCCCTGACAACTTAATGCCCGCCGAGACTGAAGCGGTGAATTTAGCGTCCTATTTCCTGAGCAGCCAAGAGTTCACTAACAACCCTGCATTTACAAAAAACCAAGACTCATTTGCGCATGCAGCCGACAAAAATGCGAGTGATTTATCTATGTTAGGTTTGGGCTTTCATCGCATAGCCTTAAGCTTAAAACATGCCCTATCGACAAGTGCACAAGCGGCAAGCTTGGCGCTAGAGAGCAGTGTGACGGCAGAAGCTGATATCAGCACTTTGTTCTCTGGCACCTTAATGGTGGCGCCGCGGGCCGCCTACCAAGGCGTACTCACGGCTGTCGCCCAAGGTAAACGCCATAAACCTTGGGGGATCAGCGTTCAACTCTACAGTTTGCGCAGTGAGAGCCAATGGGGCATTGGCGACTTTGGTGATTTAGAACAACTGATCGGACTGGTGGCGGCGCAGGGCGCGGATTTTATTCAACTCAATCCCTTGCATGCCCTCGATATCGCGGCGCCAGAGCATCCGAGTCCCTATAGTCCGTGCGATCGCCGCAGACTTAATCCTCTTTATATTCAATTACAAAGCGTTCCTGAATACCAAGCTCTTGCCACTGAATTTTTAAGCGCTACTTGGGTAGAGGCTATCGCCTTACTGAATCGTGATAATTGGCTCGATTATCCAAAAGTCAGTGAGCTGAAATACCGTGCCTTTGAGCAGTTATATCGCGTTTTTTGTGATACGCATCTGGCGAACGACACGCCCAGAGCGCAAAGATTCCATGAGTTTGTACGTGAGCAGGGCAGTGGGCTACAAGAGTTTGCTCAAGCGGAATATTTACGTAGTCCTAAAGCGTTTGTGCAAGAGGAAGGTTTCTATCTTTACCTGCAATTTGTTGCTGAAAAGCAGTTACACCTCTGTCAGCTAAAAGCTAAAGAGGTGGGGATGGGGTTGGGATTGATCCGTGATTTGGCCGTTGGTGCAGCGCTGCACGGCAGTGAAGTGCAGGCCAATGCCGAGCAGTTTTGTTTGAATGCCAGCATAGGTGCACCGCCCGATCCCTTTGCACCCCAAGGACAAAATTGGGGTTTAACGCCACTCGATCCGGTGAAGTTAAAACAACATAATTTCAGCCATTTTATCGCCTTGATCCGAGCCAATATGGAAAGCTGTGGTGCCTTGCGTATCGATCATGTGATGGGCTTACTGCGACTCTGGTGGTGGCCGCTGGATAAGCAACTCGGTCACGGTGCCTATGTGTATTATCCCGTCGAAACCTTGCTTGCCATCGTTTGCCTTGAGAGCCAACGTGCTCGCTGTGTGGTGATTGGCGAAGATTTAGGACTGGTGCCACCTGACATTATTCATCGTCTCTACACTTCTGGCATTTATTCCAACGAGTTGTTCTATTTCTGCAAAGACCATCAAGGCTTTAAATCACCGGATCAATATAAGTCCCAAAGCTTAATGATGCTGGCGAACCACGATGTGCCGACTTTAGTGGCTTGGTGGTGTGGCAGCGATTTACACCTGCGTCGACAGTTATCCCTGTTTGAAACTGACGAGCAGCTAGGCGAGGCGCTCGCGGGGCGTGAACATGAAAAGCAGCAACTCATTTCACTGTTAGTCGCTCAAGGTCTGTTAGCCGATGTGACGATAGCCGAACTCGATATTCAAACCTTACTCACGGCTTGGATGACCTTAGGAGCTCGCGGCAATAGTGCGCTATACAGCGTGCAACTGTGCGATTTATTAGCCGATCGCCATGCGGTGAACATTCCCGGTACTTGGCTCGAATATCCAAATTGGCAGCGTCGCCTGCCGCTGAATTTAACGCAAGTGTCGACTTCGCCAGAGATACTGCAGCGATTACAAAATATCGCTGTGGCGAGACAGCTACCGAGCTAAATCTAGCACCAGCGAAAGGCTGCCTAAGTCGCACCACATTATGCCATCCCTAAAGATGAGATTATTAGGGGGGATGTGGGTAAAGAGTGCCAATTTGCAAGTTTAATTGACTGATAAACGGAAGAAAAATGATGACTCAAGCCAATGCCTATTTCTACGATGGTGCCGACGTCGCCCTACTTAATGGTCAATACACTGATGTTTTTTCGCTCTTGGGTATGCACAGTGACAACGAGGGTAAGGCATTAATTGTTCGTTGTTTTTTACGCAATGCCCTCAGTGTAGATGTGATCAGCATTAAAGATGGCCGCAAAGTAGCGAGTCTGGACAAAGTCAACGAGCAGGGACTGTTCGCCGGCACTCTGGGACGACGCGTCAAGCCGTTTCTCTACTTGCTACGGGTGGAATATCCCCTGTGTCAGTTAGATATAGTCGACCCTTATCAGTTTGATTCCCTGCTCAATAGTGACGATATTTACCTGTTTGGTGAAGGCAGCGCCGAGCGCGCCTATGAATTTTTGGGGGCCAACTGGCGTCAAACCCAAGGCGTCGAAGGTGTGCATTTGTGTGTGTGGGCACCCAATGCTAAGCGGGTTTCAGTGGTGGGAGATTTTAACCATTGGGACGATACTCGCCATGTGATGCGCCAACATATTGCCAATGGTTTATGGGAGCTATTTTTACCCAATGTGGCTGAAGGTGCACACTATAAGTTTGATTTGGTTTATCAAAATGGTGAGCGCCATACTAAATCCGATCCTATGGCAACCCAAATGGAATGCGCGCCCCACAATGCTTCTATCGTGCCCCAAAAAGCTCACCATAGCTGGAATGATACCGCTTGGATGAGTAAGCGAGCGGCGACTGCTTGGCATAAAGCGCCCATGTCGGCCTACGAAGTGCACTTAGGTTCGTGGCGTCGTAAGGGAGAGCAAGGCGAGCAATATCTTGATTATCAAGACTTGATTGAACAGCTTATTCCCTATGTGAAGGAGCAAGGCTTTACCCACATCGAACTGATGCCGATCAGCGAGTTTCCCTTTGATGGTTCGTGGGGATATCAGCCTGTGGGTCTCTATGCGCCGACCCACAGATTTGGCGATGCCAATGGGTTAAAGGCCTTTGTGGATGCCTGCCATCAGGCGGGGCTTGGTATTATCCTCGATTGGGTGTCGGCGCATTTCCCTAAGGATCCCCACGGCTTAGTGCGTTTCGATGGCACTTGTCTGTATGAGCATGAAGATCCTCGCAAGGGTACACATCCCGATTGGGATACCCTAATTTATAACTATGATCGCGGTGAAGTGCGCAGCTTCTTGTTGAGTAATGCTTGTTATTGGCTGCGAGAGTTTCATTTTGATGGCCTGCGTCTCGATGCCGTGTCTTCTATGTTGTATCTCGATTACAGCCGCGAGCCGGGCCAATGGCTGCCTAATGCCTATGGTGGACGGGAGAATCTCGAGGCCATCAGTTTCTTACAAATTTTGAATCAACGCTTGTACCAAGCTTTCCCCGGCATTTGCATGATTGCCGAAGAGTCCACCGCCTTTGCGGGGGTGACTAAGCCGACGGATCAGCAAGGTCTCGGCTTTGGCTTTAAATGGAATATGGGCTGGATGAACGACAGCTTAAGCTACTTAGGCCGTGATCCGCTTTACCGCCAATTCCACCATCATCAATTGACCTTCAGTTTGATGTACGCTTATACCGAGCAATTTATGTTGTCCGTGAGTCACGATGAAGTGGTCCACGGCAAGGGCTCGTTGCTGCATAAAATTCCCGGTGATGATTGGCAGAAATTTGCAACTCTGCGTGCTTATTATGGTTTTATGTGGGGGCATCCAGGTAAGAAATTACTCTTTATGGGCTGCGAGTTTGGTCAGCGAAATGAGTGGAACCATAACCAGAGTTTAGATTGGCACTTATTGGCTTACGAGCCGCACCAAGGCGTCCAGCGTTGGCTTAAAGATCTCAATCACTTATATCAAAAAATGCCAGCCTTATCGGTTCAGGATTACGAGGGCGCAGGATTTAGTTGGCTAGATTGTGAGAATAGCCGCGACAGCATCTTTACCTTTGTGCGTTACGGTTTAGCAGGTGATGCGCCGTTAGTGTTTGTCATCAACATGACGCCTCAATTGCACACTGGGTTCCGTATTGGTTTGCCTTTGGCGGGGGATTACCGCGAATATCTTAATAGCGATAGCCAGATTTATGGTGGCAGTAATCAAGGTAATGCGGGCACTGTGGTTGCTGAGCCGCTGTCGTGGCAAGGAATGGCGCAGAGCGCGCTGATCACTGTGCCACCCTTGGGTTGCCTAGTGATAGGGCCTGCGTTAACCGGATTGGCTGAGGCGAACTAGCATGCAAAAGCCCACGGCTGATGATATTAAGCTCAACCCTGACGCTAAAAAACACCCATTTCAAAGCGAAAAATGGGCATTAGGGGTAGGTGAGCCTTTTCCGCTCGGTGCTAATGTTGAGGGCGATGGCGTCAATTTTGCGTTATTTTCAGCTAACGCCACAGCGGTTGAGTTATGTTTATTTGATGACAATGGCGAGCAAGAAGTCGCGCGTATTGCGTTAACTGAACAAACCCAGCAAATCTGGCATGTGTTTGTGCAAGGGCTTAAGGCGGGGCAACTCTACGGTTATCGCGTTTATGGCTCCTATGAGCCTCAGCTTGGTCACAGATTTAACCCCAATAAATTATTGCTCGACCCCTATGCGCGCCAGCTCGTCGGTGAATATTGCGACCATGAGTCTAACTATGGTTACGAGCTGAACCACATGGATGAAGACTTATCTTTCAGCAAGTTAGATAACGCTGCCTATGTGCCAAAATGCAAGGTCGTGGACATTCGTCCATTAATCGAGATAGCTGCCAAGCAGTCGATTCAGCCCCTTGCGACGAGGTTTCAGCCCAAACCCCTAGAGCGCAGCATCATTTATGAGATGCACGTTAAAGGCTTTACTGCGGCGCATCCTGAGATTGAACCTCATAAACGTGCCACCTTTGCGGGTTTAGCGACTCAGCCGGCTATCGATTATTTGGCCGAACTTGGGGTGACGTGCGTCGAGTTACTTCCTGTACAGGCCTTTTTCACTGAGCCATTTTTGCTCGAGAAAAAGCTTACTAATTATTGGGGTTACAACAGTATTGGCTTTTTTGCCCCCGAGCCGAGTTATCTGTCATCCGACGATATTGGTGAGTTTCGCGCTATGGTGGATGCACTCCACGGTGCGGGTATCGAAGTGATCCTCGATGTGGTCTATAACCACAGCGCCGAGGGCAGTCGACTTGGGCCAACCTTTAGTTTTCGTGGCATAGATAATCTCAGTTATTACCGCCTGCATCCGAACGATAAGCGTTTTTACATTAACGATACGGGTTGCGGAAACACCTTAAATATCAACCATCCACGCATGTTGCAGCTCGTGTTAGATTCGCTGCGTTATTGGGTAGAAATCATGGGCGTTGATGGATTTCGCTTCGACTTAGCGGCCTGTTTAGGTCGCGAGGCCTATGGTTTTGATCCCGGCTCAGGTTTCTTCGATGCGCTGTTGCAAGACCCTGTTTTGTGCCGAGTGAAATTAATTGCTGAGCCTTGGGATATTGGCCCTGGCGGTTATCAATTGGGCAATTTCCCCGTGGCTTTTAGTGAATGGAACGACAGATATAGAGACACTATGCGCCGCTTTTGGCGCGGCGATCACAGCATGTTGCCCGAATTTGCTCGGCGTTTTCACGGCTCGGGGGATTTTTTTGAGCACAGTGGCCGTCCACCTGCGACCAGTCTTAATTTTTTAACCAGTCACGACGGTTTTACCCTTAAAGACTTAGTGAGTTATACCCAGCGCCATAACTTGGCAAATGGGGAGGATAACCGCGATGGTCACCAAGAAAACTTCAGCCATCATTATGGGATTGAAGGGGAAACCGAAGATAGCTCAATTCTAGAACTTCGCAGTCGTCAACAACGTAACTTATTGACTACGCTATTTTTATCTCAAGGTGTGCCTATGTTGTTGAGCGGTGATGAGACAGGCCGCACTCAGCAAGGCAACAATAATGCCTATTGCCAAGACAATGAACTGAACTGGTTTGATTGGTCGGCAAAGGGCATGGACACTGAGCTGTTGGCCTTTACTCAACAGCTTATTGCCCTGCGGAAACGTTTCCCGCTGTTATGTGCTAAGCGCTTCATTCACGAACAGTTATTGGCTGAATCCTTAGCCGATATTGGTACTCGATTAGATTGGTTTAGTCGCCAAGGTGAACAAATGACCAAGAGCTTGTGGACCGAATCTATGTGCCGCAGTTTGTCTGTGGTGCTTTCCGGTGATTTAGAAGATCAAGGCAAGCAGCAAGCTTTGCTGTTGATGGTTAATGCCGACGACAATCCTCTCGCTTTTACCCTGCCGACTTTCGAGCACTTGAGTCCGTGGCAATGCCTTATTCATACCCAAACTGAGCCGCTGGATGTTCAGATCTCTGCGACGCGATACTTACTGCAAGATCGTAGTCTCATGCTTTTTCATGCTGATTTTATAGGAAATGAAGGAATTAACTATGAGTGACAAAAGCGAGCTGAGCCCCAATACCAGCGAAAAACCAGTAACACTAGCTCAGTCAAAAGCAGCGAGCAAGAAGGCGCCCGCTAAGCGTCAGACTAAGTCTAAAGCCGCTGAGCCTTGTGAACCCTGCGATGCTTTGCCCGCTTCCTTTGAGCGCCATTTACGTTATGGACTCAGCCGTGGCGAAGGCGTGAGCTGCGAATTATTTCAAGCGTTAGCTTACAGCGTGAAAGAACAGATGCTAGATAATTGGCGTCAGACTCGAGTGGATGACAGCCATTTTAAGCGCAAGCAAGTGGCGTATTTATCCCTTGAATTTTTGATGGGCCGTGCACTAGGTAATGCACTACTGAGTTTAGATTTGCAACAAGATAGCCGTGATGCCTTGAGCAACTATGCGGTATCGTTAGAAGAGTTAGAAGAGGCCGAACATGATGCCGGTTTAGGCAACGGCGGCCTAGGTCGATTAGCCGCGTGTTTCCTCGATAGCTGCGCCAGCATGGACTTATCAGTGACTGGCTATGGCATACGTTACGAATATGGCATGTTCGCCCAGAAGATAGTCGACGGTTACCAAGTTGAACGCCCTGACCGTTGGTTGCGCGAAGGCAATCCGTGGGAAGTGCGTGTCCCTACCCACAACGTGATTGTGCCTTTTTTTGGCCACACTGAATCCTATGTCGATAAACAAGGCCGTCGGCACATTATTTGGGTTGAAACCCAAGATGTGCTCGCCGTCGCCTATGACATGCCAGTTCCCGGTTATCGCAATGGGCGGGTAAATACCCTGAGATTGTGGAAGGCTGAAGCGACCGATGATTTTGATTTAGCTGAGTTTAACCAAGGCGACTACACGGAAGCCGTGGCCCGTAAAAACTTGGCCGAGCAGATCACTATGGTGCTCTATCCAAATGATGCGAGCGAGAACGGCAAAGAGCTGCGATTACGTCAGCAATACTTTTTATCCTCCGCTAGCTTGCAGGATTTACTCAAACGTTGGGTGAGTCGTCATGGTCATGATTTTACGCAGTTTGCCGCTAAAAATGTCATGCAGTTGAATGACACTCACCCTAGCATTGCCGTGCCTGAGTTGATGCGGTTATTGATCGACGAATACAGTTTGGAATGGGACAGTGCATGGGCTATTACCAGTCAGACCATGGCTTACACTAACCATACCCTGTTGCCTGAAGCACTAGAGCGTTGGCCCGTGCGTATGATGGCGCAAATGTTGCCACGCATCTTAGAAATCATTTATGAAATCAACGCCCGTTACTTAGATATAGTCGCCCACCATTGGCCTGGAAATAGTGAGAAATTGGCGAGTATGTCAATTATTCAAGATGGCCCACATCCCCATGTACGTATGGCGTATTTGGCGATTGTGGCGAGTTTCTCGGTCAACGGTGTCGCGGGTTTACACACGCAATTGCTTAAGTCTGGGTTGTTTAAGGATTTCTATGAGTTGTGGCCGCATAAGTTTAATAACCGCACTAATGGTGTGACGCCAAGGCGTTGGCTTGCCCATTGTAACCCTGCCTTAGCTAAGTTACTGACTGCCCATTTAGGTCAAGAATGGGTGACAGACTTAAGCCAGTTAACGGCGCTCAATGCCCTCACACAGGACAATGCGTTTATCCAAAAATGGCGTGATGTGAAGCAAGCCAACAAGGCTTTGCTGGCTAAGATGATTGTTAAGGAATGTGGGGTTGAGTTCGATCCGGCTATGCTGTTTGACGTGCAAGTGAAGCGTATTCACGAATATAAACGTCAGTTACTCAACATATTGCATGTGATTCATCTCTATCATCAGATCCAGCAAGGCCATACCGAAAACATGGTGCCACGTTGTGTATTGATCGGCGGTAAAGCGGCGCCCGGTTACTTTATGGCTAAGTTGATCATCAAACTCGCCAGCAATGTTGCTCATATGGTCAATTCCGATCCTTTGGTGACACCTTATCTACGTTTTGCTTTCTTACCAAACTACAACGTCAGCGCCATGGAAAAAATCTGTCCGGGGACTGACTTGTCCGAGCAAATTTCAACCGCGGGCAAAGAGGCATCGGGCACGGGCAATATGAAGTTCATGATGAACGGCGCCCTAACCATCGGCACTATGGATGGCGCCAATATTGAGATGTTAGAGGAAGTGGGCTCTGAGAACTTCTTCCTGTTCGGGCTGAATGCGGAGCAGGTCTCGCAGGTACGTAGTCACTATCATCCGCGCAGTATTATTGATGATTCACCGGCGTTATCTGAGGTGATGAAGTTACTCAAAAGTGGTCACTTCAATCTGCTGGAGCCGGGGATTTTCGATCCCATTATTGCCGCCATCGAAAGTAGCGACGATCAATGGATGACGGCCGCCGACTTTGACAGTTACCGAGTCGTGCAAGAAGCCGTGGCGCGGGCCTATAAAGATCCGCAGGTTTGGACGCAGATGAGTATTCGCAATACCGCCGCCAGTGGACGTTTTTCGAGTGATGTGACGATCGCAGGTTATCGCGATGAAATTTGGAAACTGTAAGGGTTGGGCTCTTGGTTATAAGTCTCTTGTTATAGCGGATGAGTATAAGCGTTAAGTGTTTGAAAGGAATGCAGCAATCAATGGAAGGAATGGGGAATGCAAGTGAGAAATACTCAGGGGAGTATGGCAGTGTCTGCCGTATCGATAAGCCATTTATGGGCAATCAGTTTGCCGATTTCGGAGTAAGAGCCTATGTCTAATGTTCGTTATATCAGTAATTTAACTCGTGAAACATATGCGTTGATTTTAGCTGGTGGGCGCGGGTCTCGCTTGCATGAACTCACGGATTGGCGTGCTAAACCTGCACTGTATTTCGGTGGTAAGTTTCGTATTATCGATTTCCCGCTCTCAAATTGTATTAACTCGGGTATTCGTCGTGTCGGGGTTGTGACTCAGTACAAGTCGCATTCTTTGATCCGCCATGTGATGCGCGGTTGGGGCCATTTTAAGAAGGAGCTGGGCGAGTCGGTGGAGATTTTACCCGCTTCACAACGCTATTCGGAAAACTGGTACCAAGGCACGGCCGATGCGGTATTTCAAAATATCGATATCATTCGCCACGAGCTGCCTAAATACGTGATGGTGTTGTCTGGCGATCACGTGTATCGCATGGATTATGCTGGGTTATTAGCCGCGCATGCCGAGTCGGGCGCAGATATGACAGTCTCTTGCCTTGAAGTGCCGATTGCCGAAGCTGCGGGTTCGTTTGGGGTGATGGAAGTCGATGAAGAGATGCGCATTTTAGGCTTTGAAGAAAAGCCGCTGCAACCTAAGCATTCTCCGGGTAATCCTGAAATGTGTTTAGCGTCTATGGGCAACTATGTGTTTAACACAGAGTTTTTGTTTGACCAGCTCAAGAAAGATGCCTTAAATGAAAGCTCAGATCGCGATTTTGGTAAGGATATTATTCCTGCGATCATCGAAAAACATAATGTGTTCGCCTATCCCTTTAAGAGCGCTTTCCCGAACGAGCAAGCCTATTGGCGCGATGTGGGTACGCTAGACTCTTTCTGGCAAGCGAATATGGAACTGTTATCGCCTACGCCAGCACTGAATTTGTACGATGCGAAATGGCCAATTTGGACTTTCCAAGAACAATTACCACCCGCTAAATTTGTGTTTGATGACGATGATAGACGCGGTATGGCGTTGGACTCGATTGTTTCGGGCGGTTGTATTATTTCGGGGGCGACAGTGCGCCGTAGTGTATTGTTTAACGAAGTGCGCGTTTGTTCTTATTCGTTAGTTGAAGATTCAGTAGTGCTACCCGATGTAGTCGTGCTGCGCCATTGCAAAATCAAGAATGCGATACTTGACCGTGGCTGCATTATTCCCGAAGGCATGGTGATAGGTTATAACCATGATCACGACAGAGCTAAAGGCTTTAGGGTGTCCGAAAAAGGCGTGACTTTAGTGACCCGTGACATGCTAGGTTTGCCTGTAGGCTATGAATAGTGCTTTGATCATTAAAGTAAATTGATCATTAAAGTAAAAATGGCTTAGGTATAGGCAGCTTAATAAAAGCTGCACAGTTGAAGTAGCGGGAGTATCCAATTAATTGAAACAACGCATTTTGATGGTCGCGGCTGAAAACGGTGCCCTTGCGGGCGCCAAGGTTGGCGGTATGGCGGATGTCATCCGTGATTTACCTGCCGCTCTGGCAGGTGTTGATTTGTGCGCCGATGTGATCATGCCAAGCTATGGATTTTTAACTGCGGTAGCGAATCACCCCCAAGATCTGGGTGAGTTAACTGTGGCCTTTGGTGGTCGCTTGGAGCGAGTGCATTTGTTTTCCATGCCCCATCCCCATGTGCCAGAGGCGATGATTTATCTGCTCGAACATGCATTATGGCAATCCGTACCTGGGCAGATTTATAGCCAAGGCAGTGCCGAGCGTCCTTTCGCCGACGATGCGACTAAGTTTGCTTTCCTTTGCGCGAGCGTCGCGACAGCATTAGTTACTGGTAGAGTGCCTATGCCGACTGTGCTGCATTTACATGACTGGCATGCGGGCTGCTTAGCCATGTTAAGAGCATTCGTGCCTGAGTTCAGTGTTCTCAAAGAAATTGAGTGTGTGTTCTCTATCCACAATCTTGCACTGCAGGGGATACGTCCCTTAAGCCAAGACTCATCCTCCTTTGCGGCTTGGTTTCCCGAGCTGTTTGCCACTTTGACGCTGGGGCAAAAACAGTTAATTACTGATCCCCGTTATCCCTACTGTGTTAACCCTATGCGCATGGGCATAGTGCTGAGCGACAAAGTGCATTTAGTCTCACCCAGTTATGCCAAGGAAGTGTTGCAGCCCTCCAGACCCGAAGCGGGATTTTTTGGTGGTGAAGGGTTAGAGCAAGACTTACAGGCCAAGGCCAATGACGGCAAAGTGGTGGGGATTTTAAATGGCTGTGTATATTCGTCAGTATCGGATTTACCCGCTAAGCCACCTGCGCGTATTCAAGTACCCGAGTTCAAGCAATTGCTCAGTGCGATTGAAACTGCGTTAGTGCAATGGCAGGGGCATCACACGCAAGTGAGTGGCGTGGACATGATTGCTTTTGCCCGCACCCAAGCCCATTGGCGTCAAGCGATGGCGGAGCAAGTACCGAGTCTGTTATTGACTTCGGTGGGCCGCTTGACCGATCAAAAAGTATTATTGCTGCGCCATCAATTGCCCTCGGGTTTATCTGTGCTTGAAACCTTACTTAAAGCATTGAAGCAGACAAAACCGACGGCGCTGCTGATTTTACTCGGCAGTGGCGATGCATCCATTGCTAAGTCCTTCCAAGTGTTAGGGGCTAAATACGATAACCTATTATTTTTGCAAGGATACAACGAGGCGTTATCCGAAGCGCTGTATCAGTATGGCGATCTATTTTTGATGCCAAGCTCCTTTGAGCCCTGTGGCATCAGTCAAATGTTGGCCATGCGCGCGGGACAGCCATGTTTAGTGCATAGTGTAGGCGGTTTAAAGGATACCGTTGAGGATGGCGTTAATGGTTTTGCTTTTAACGGCAATAGCTTAAATGAGCAAGCCGAAGCGTTTTTGCAAAGGTTGACGCAAGCCATTGCTTGTTTCGAGGGGGAAACATGGTCACAAGTGCGTGGTGCGGCCATGGCACAGCGTTTTGACTGGCATTCTATTGCAGAGCAATATCGTCAACAACTCTATTGCAAAATGTAATGTGGTAAGTCCAAAGTGTGATGCGGCAAAGGGAATTAACGCATGATTTCTAAGTGATTCTGCTACACTTGTGGGGGAATGTTAAAATGGTATCAAGCCCCCTCATTTTTGGAGTCGCTCTCTGAGTTATGGATAAAGGTATTCTCTTTCCGTTAGTACAAAATGCGGCTTTATTGCTGGCGTTGGTCTTTTTGTACGACGTGATTCCTAAAAAACACCAGCGGCAGTATTTTTTACTGTGGCGCATCATTATTGGGATACTCATCGGTGGTATTGGTATCACTATTATGAGTACGCCTTGGGTATATTTGCCTGGCGTTTTCTTTGATACCCGTTCGGTTATTCTCTGTATTTCTGGTCTATTTTTCGGTGGTTTACCGACCTTAGTTGCTGTCGTGATGACGGCGCTGTATCGCATCAGTATCGGTGGCGCTGGTATATGGATTGGCGTCGGCGTGATAGTGTCATCCGGTTTAATCGGGGTGATCTGGCGTCAATATCGTAAGTCTCTGTTAGCCAATATTTCAGGTGGAGAAATTTTTCTCTTTGCCTATACCGTTCATATTGTGATGTTGTTGTGGTTCTTATTTCTACCCGATGGCATAGCAATGCCATTGCTCGCCAAAGTGACCCTCCCTGTATTGACCATTTTCCCGATTGCGACTTGGCTATTGAGCCGCTTGTTATCGCGACGTTTTGAATTAGAGCGTGATGAACAAATTCGTCTGCAGGATGATTTTCTTTTTAGGAGCCAATTCAACGCGGGCAATATTGGTATTGCAATAACGGGGATAGATCAAAAGTGGATAAAGGTGAATCCACGGTTATGTCAAATGCTCAAGTATTCAGAAGCTGAATTGCTACGGATGACGTGGGCACAAATTACTCATCCCGATGATTTAGAAGCGGATGCCCTGAAATTTGAGCTTATGCTGCGGGGGGATATCGATAATTACGAGATGGATAAACGTTTTATCGTTAAAGACGGCAGCGTGGTTTACACCCATATGACAGTCGCCTGTAAGCGCGGTGGTAATAATGCCGTGTTGCTTGTTATTGCTGGATATTTAGATATCACCTCACAGGCCATTGCCGACCAAGAGGTGCTCGCTAGCCGTGAGCAACTCGAACTGGTGTTAAGCAGTAGCGATCTTGGGGTGTGGGATTGGGATATTCGCAATGATCGTATCGAACGTAACGCCCGCTGCGCCGATATTCTAGGCTGCGATGTTGATATGCTCAACGCTAATAGTCGTCAATGGATGGATGCGATAGTCGCCGAAGACAGGCCTAAAGTGCTGCATTCGATTGAGGCCCATATTCGTGGCGAAACGGCGCAACATAAGATGGAGTACCGCTTAAATACCGTAAACCGTAAGGTGCGGTGGATCCTTGATACAGGTAAAGTCGTGAGCAGAGATGCAAACAACAATGCTCTGCGTATGTGTGGAACCTATACCGATATTACCGACGCAAAACTTATCGAAGAATCCTTAAAGTTGTCGGCACTGGTTTACGATAACAGCTCAGAAGCCATGAGTGTCCTCGATGAAAAGGGCGTGATTATTACCGTCAACGCCGCCTTTAGTGTGATGACGGGTTATCGCGAATTTGAAGTGCGGGACCAACATATTCGGCTACTTTATTGTGACCTTAATGGTCGTGATTTTTACAACAAAATGAATAATGATATCCGCGAGAAAGGCCAATGGCAGGGGGAAATGTGGCAGCGGCGCAAAAATGGCGAGGAATATGTTATCTGGTTAACCATTAATACGATTAATGATAAAGAAGGCCATCCCTATCGACGTGTTGCCCTGTTCTCAGACATTACCGATAAGAAGCAAAATGAGCATCTGATTTGGAAACAAGCTAACTACGATACGCTGACGGGGTTGCCTAATCGGCGCATGTTGTTGGAGTATTTAAGCAGTGAAGTGAAAAATGCCGACCGCAATCGCAACCACTTTGCCTTATTGTTCTTGGACTTAGATTTCTTTAAAGAAGTGAATGACACCTTAGGCCATGCCATGGGCGATTTACTGTTGATAGAAACCGCGAGTCGATTGAAATCCTGTGTGCGTGATGCCGACGTCGTGGCGCGTCTTGGCGGCGATGAATTTACTGTGGTGTTAAGTTCGATGGAAGACCATAAGGGGATTGAGCGCGTCGCCGAGAATATTTTGCGACGAATTGCCGAACCCTATGTGTTAGGGGAAGAAACCGCTTATATCAGCGTCAGTATTGGGATTACTTTATATCCCGATGATTCGACCAGTATTGAAGGGCTTCTCAAGCATGCGGATCAGGCTATGTATGCGGCGAAAGATCAAGGGCGTAATCGCTTCAACTATTTCACCCCGTCGATGCAGGAATACGCCAAATACCGCATGCGCTTGATTCAAGACTTACGTCAAGCGGTCGTGAATAAAGAATTTGAACTGCATTATCAGCCGATTGTTGCCTTAGCAACGGGTGAAGTGACCAAGGCTGAAGCCTTGATCCGCTGGCATCATGCGGAGCGTGGTGCTGTGTCGCCTGCTGAGTTTATTCCTGTGGCAGAAGACACCGGCTTGATTGTTGAAATCGGCAATTGGGTGTTCGAGCAAGCCGCTCGCCAGAGTGCGGCGTGGCGTCACGAATTAGGGGTTGAAATCCAAATCAGCGTCAATAAATCCCCAATTCAATTTCGTGATGAAGGCACGCTGCTCAATGATTGGTTGAAGTTATTGCAAGATCTTAATATTACAGGTGCGGGAGTCTGTGTTGAAATTACCGAAGGCCTGTTATTGGATGCCAGTATGGGTGTAACCGAAAAACTACTGGCCTACCGCGATGCGGGTGTGCAAGTGTCGCTGGACGATTTTGGTACTGGCTATTCGTCACTCGCCTATTTGAAAAAGTTTGACATTGATTATCTTAAAATTGATCAATCTTTTACCCGCCATATCGATACCGATTCAAACGATCAAATTCTCTGCGAGGCGATTATCGTGATGGCCCACAAGTTGGGAATGAAGGTGATTGCCGAAGGTGTCGAAACCGATGCGCAGCGGCTAGTCTTGTTGGCTGCAGGCTGTGACTACGGCCAAGGTTACTTGTTCTCAAGACCTGTTCCTGCGGGTGAATTTAGCCAAAAATACTTACAGGATCCGCTTTTAGTCTCCCATGTCTGAGGAGATATTAACTTAGTGGCGATAATTGCCTATAAAAACGCCGCGGATTTTGCTAGACTCCGCGGCCCCGCGTTGGGGCATTGAGTATCACCTCGCATCAAAGTTTTACTACTTAGCTAAAGAGTCCCTATGAAATTTGAAACACTCGGTTTATCTTCTCCTATTTTGAATGCGATAACTGAGTGTGGCTATCAGCAACTCACTCAAGTGCAAGAGAAAGTGATCCCGCTTGCCTTTGAAGGCAAAGACATTATGGCCTGCGCCCAAACGGGTACAGGTAAGACGGCTTCCTTTGCTCTGCCTGTACTTGAAAAGTTGGCGGCTGAGTCTTTAACAAGCGACAGCAATGATAAACCGATTTTACGCGCGTTGGTGATGACGCCAACCCGCGAACTCGCGATCCAAGTCTGCGAAAATATCCAGAAATACAGCCAGTTCCTGCCACTGAAAACCTTAGCGGTTTACGGCGGCGCCAATATGAATCCCCAGCGTAAAGGGGTAGAGCAGGGCGTTGATATTTTGGTGGCAACTCCTGGTCGCTTATTCGACATTATCGGCCAATTCCAGTTAGATTTGTCGAGCGTCACGACCTTAGTGATCGACGAAGCCGACCGTATGTTAGACATGGGTTTTGTGCGCGACATTGAAAAAGTGAAACGCTTAATTGCGCCGCAGCATCAAACCATGTTGTTTTCAGCGACCTATAGCGATGCCGTCAAACAACTCGCCGAGAAAATGCTGAATGAACCTCAGTGGGTGAATGTTGCTGACACGACTACCGCATCCACAGTTGTGCAGGAAGTCTATCGCGTTGATAAACGCCGCAAAGCCGAGCTGTTGTCAGAACTCGTTGGCCGCAACAATTGGCGCCAAGTGCTGGTGTTTGCCAGCACGAAAGAAAGCGCCGAGCATTTATTACAAGAATTAAAGCTGGATGGCATAGCCGCAGGTGTATTCCACGGCGATAAAACACAAGGCGCCCGTAATCGGGTGTTGGAAGAGTTTAAAGCCGGTAAATTGCGGGTGCTGGTGGCGACCGATGTGGCCGCTCGTGGTTTAGACATTCATGCCTTGCCTATGGTGATCAACCTTGAATTACCTTTCCTTGCCGAAGATTATATCCATCGTATTGGTCGTACAGGTCGTGCAGGATTAACGGGTCGCGCGATTTCGTTCGTGTCACCTTCTGACGATGAAATGCTCGCTGAAATTGAAGCCTTGATTGAGCAGAAACTGCCCGTGTCGGTACAACCGGGTTATGAAGAAGGCACGCCTTTGCCTGCCCGTTACCGTGATGCGCCTGCGGCACCGATTAAGCCGATTGGAAAGTGGAGCCATAAGGCGCCGCAGGATCGTACTATTGGTCAGTCTCGTCAGGGTAAGTACGCGAAAGGTAAAGCGCAGGATAGCAAAACCAGTGCCGATAAATCCTCTAGCCGTGCTAAGCCAGCTTCTGGCTTAGGTAAGCCGTTTAATGCGACTAAACCTAAGTCGAATTTGGTGAGCAATAAGTCAGGTTTTGGCTCTCGCACCAATAAGTCAAAATAGGCTAAGTCAAAATAAGCTAAGCCCAACAATCAAGGCTAATAAGTGCAAAGTGCCTATTAGTTTAGCCGTCTAACGGTTGCCTAGTTTGTTGATTTGACTGTTGAATAGTCAGTTGCATATTTTGCTACATAGCCTGTCGCGATTCTAAAAGCGCATCCTCACCGATGCGCTTTTTGTTGAGCTTCAAAGCCAATACTTCTACACTCGAGCGCTAAGCTTTCTATTCGAGCGAGTTTCCTTATGATTATCAAAGCGATTCCCACCAATATCATTACAGGTTTTTTAGGTGTAGGTAAAACCTCTCTGATTAAGCAATTGCTGGCGACTAAACCCGCGGATGAAATTTGGGCAGTGCTGGTCAATGAATTCGGTGAGGTCGGCATTGATGCGGGGTTACTTAATTCCTCCGATAACGGCATACAAATTCGTGAGGTTGCGGGTGGCTGTATGTGCTGCGCCGCGGGCGTACCGACACAAGTGGCCATCAATCAGTTGATTGCGAAAGCGAAACCTGACCGCTTATTGATTGAACCGACTGGGCTTGGGCATCCTAATGAAATCATTAAAGTACTGAGTGCGCCCCATTATCAGAATGTGATTTCACTGCGTAGCACCCTATGTTTGGTGGACGCGCGTAAGATCCACGATCCTCGCTATCGCGAACATGCAAATTTTATTCAACAGTTGCAAGTGGCCGATGTGATCATCGCAACTAAGTCTGACTTGTATGATGCTGAAAATACTAAGTTACTCTATGAATTGCAGACTTATTTAAGCCATATTGAACGTACTGATATTCCTGTAGTGAGCCACTCTAATCAACAGCCTTTACCTAGCGCTTTGCTGGACTATCTTAACCAACTAAGGCGCGTGTCACTCAATATAAATGGGCATGCTAGCGCTGGCCTAAAGCTGGGCAGCCTACCGACGACGGCCCCAAGCTTGTTTCGTGCTGGTGGTTCTCGCTTGAGTGAGTTGAGCCTCTTTGCCGAAGGTGCAATCGAAGCCGCACTTGATTTTGATGATCGCGGTATAGTGCGAAAGCAGAATCAAGGTGAAGGTTGTTTTAGCTGCGGCTGGGTGTTTGAACCGAGTCAAGAATTTGATTTTGATAAATTAATGGATTTTATTCAGCGGCAAGCTCAGTCATCCAACGTTGGGCAAGTGTTGCTTAGATTAAAGGCCGTGATGATCACTACTGATGGAATTGCGGGATTTAACTGGATTGACCATGAGTTTACTGTGGTTGAACTCGATGACACCTTAGATTCCAGACTAGAAATGATTACCATGGACGACGTCAATTGGAACGAGATTGAGCTGCAGTTGATTGCTTGTCTTAGCTAACAGAGTTCCCCATCACTCTTTATTACAGGTGTGAGCATAGGTAAGAGGGGTCAGATTTGGTGGGAATAGTAAGGCCGGCTCAGTAAGGCAAGGTCACGCGGTATTTTTGGCCGAGTGTCGTGAGTGTGCCATTTTGGATCATCTCCTCGAAGAAGCTGTCAAAACGAATTCTTAGCGGATCAAATTTAGCTTGTTTCGGAAAAGCCATAAAGCCGTCTCGCACATCGATTATCGGCATGATTGGCGTAATTGCTTTAGGGATTTTGATTTGGGCGAGCACTGCATTGGTATTGCGACTATTGGTGGCGAGTAAATCTAAATCACCCCGCGAAAGCCGTTCTATGCCACTTTTAATATCGACAAATTCATTGATATTTAATGATTTAGTTTGTTCAGTAAACCGTGTGCCATAACTCCAACCCTGCATTTTTCCAATCCGTTGCGTTTTAATACTGGCATAGTCGCCATTCCACACTATTTCATTGTCTGCCCGAGCATAAAACACCATATCATCGCGGTAAAATGCCTTCGCCGCAAAAACCAAGTTGGCATTACGTTCTGGGGTATCGTAGGGACCAATAAGAATATCCGCTTGGCCACGTTCAACCATAGAGATAGCGCGGCGCCATGGGGTAATTTGATAGTGAATGTTCACACTTTGCTGCTGGGCGAAGCGATTCAAAATATCGACACCTAAGCCGGTATATTCGCCATTGGCTTGTAGTTCAAAAATTTGACTGAAACTCGAACCCACTGCGAGCAGATCTTTGGCCTGTGCAGTCAAGCAAAGGCTGCTGAGCACCAAAAGGACGACTTGTGCAAAGCCTTTGCTGAGTATCATGGCATTCCTTGTGTGGTTTGAATGCGGAAGGTTAGAACACTGTCTCTCGTAAAAGCGGCGATATCGTTATGCAATTCACTAGGGTTAAGGTTAGCAAATTTTACTCAGATTTGATTGCACGTTAACATTTTAATGTTTTGAAATAAATGGAAGATTAATCGTAAGGGCATTAAGCCGTTGATCTTCAATCGATACATCATCCTATCCCTCAGCCTGCTTAGTTACGCCTAAAAGTTTCAATTTGTATCGTTTGTAAGTGAGAATGAGAAATGTATTTTCGTTATGCGTTTAAATCAGTTAAGGCCGAATAAAGGGGATTGCGGTATGCTCTGCCATTGATTGATTTATACGCCAATGCTGGGCGGTTTATTTGAGCGGGATGTTATGAAGCTGCAGGAAATAGATAAAACCTTGTATCGTAAAAATATGAATTTATTCATTGTGATTCTAGTTGTTAGCTTAGTCGTGTTATCACTGATTTTTGGTACTGGACTCATTGCGCTGTTTGGGGCGACGCCTGTGCCAGGTGAGCCAACAGGTAATTTTCACTTGAATCTCTTAGGCGTGATTTTCAGTTTGAGTCTGTGTAGCGCCGTGATTTACAACTTAAAAGACCGACCTTTTTTCAGTGAAATTTATTATGTGTGGCAATTGAAGCAGCTCCATAATCGTATCTATCGCAAGTTGATAAAGATTAAAGCCGCTGCGGCGCAAAATGATGTGAATGCTTTGATTATATTGCTTTTTTATTACACCAGTTTAAGACAAGTGTATGTACTCGATGATAATACGCTGACCTTGCCGGCGCTGACTCAAGATCTCAATCGTTTGAATGCACAAATCGAGAGCTTAGGCCTATTGCTGTCGCCCGAACAATTTACGCCTGAGTTGCTAACAAGATCTTTCTGATACTGACGAGGCAAGATGAGGATCGCTCCTCACCTTGCCATCATCTAGCCCTTATCTTGTCTTTGTCGTCCTTGCCCAGAATGAGGTCAGCGAGTTTCACTTAGGCGGCTTGCTGGGCTCTTTGTAGTGTGAGTAACCACTTACCATAGATGTAAATCCCTACCGCTGAGATAGTCCCTATGGCGGCTATGATGTACCACGCCATGCCAATGTTATGGCTGTGGTACAGCAATTGGGTGAGATCGTGTGCGTTTTCACCTGTGTAACTCACCAAAGTAGTAAAGGCTTCACCTTGGGGAATGGCGCTGATCTCAGTGCTGTTCATGCCGCGCTCTAGCAATAAATCCCGCGAAAACAATTCTTTTGATGCATAAATCTCGTAGAGTTTAGGGCCAAAGTAGCCTTCTAATCCCCAGCCGATCCCTTGGGGCAACATCACAAATCCCAAGTACATGGCTTTTTTGCCTTCGGGAGCAATATTACCCATAAACTCGTTTTTCTTCGGGCTAATCATCATTTCGCCAATGGAGAACATGGCAATCGCGAATACGATAAACCATGCCGCATGGAAAGCACCGATAAACACAAAAGCTAAAATACTCAGCAAACAACCAATAAACATAGCGGTAGTAATACGGTATTTAGCCGTCAGCGCCGCGACGATAAAACAGCAGGTCATAATCAGGCCCGCATTGAGGTTTAACATGCCTTCGGGCATCACCTTAGTGCCTTCGTTATTGAGGCCAAGCCAAAATTGCAGAATACCGTTACTGGTGCCTTCGCTGCCAAAGAGGGTGGTGACGATTACGCTGGTATCGACCCATTCGGAAATATGGATAGGCAGCACATCGAATAAGGCATTGAACAAGAACCAAAATCCTGAAAAAACGAGCATATAGTAGATTACAATCGGCTTTTTCAACTCGCGCCAAGCATCACGCCACAGGGATTCTTGTTCGACTTCACCCGATTTTATTTGCTTATTGCGTTCCAGTCGCTCGGCTTTACCTGGCTCGGTATAGGTGAGTAAGAATAAGAAGTTGAGTGAAATAATCGCGGCGCAGGCGAAAAATACATTGTCCCACGACAATTGGCGCATATGCACAGCAACTAAAGGCCCTAGGAAACCGCCAATGTTTACAACTTGGTAAAAAATGCCCCAAGCCATTGAAGTGTTGTTGCGATTAGTGGACAGCACTAAGGTGCCTTGAATGCCCGGTTTAAATATCCCTGTGCCTATGGCAAGGAGTAATGCACCGACAAGGAAGCCCCAAAAGCTGGGGAAGAATGCCATGACGAGATAGCCAAAGATTTTAATGATGGTGGAGCCGAAGATGGTTTCTTTGTAGCCCACTCGGTCAGACATGCCACCGGTGAACACGGGCACAAAGGTTTGCATGATCGCCCAGAGGGAAATAATAATGCCGTAGTCACTCAGGCTGATCCCAAGGCCGCCCGCAGACTCTGGCGCTTTAGCGTACAGTCCAGCACTGGCTTTAACACCGTAGTAGGCGATACGCTCGACTAACTCCATACCACCAACTAACCAAAACACATAACCTAAGCTAGTAATGGAGGCCCACATGCCGAGCTGTTTGACTTCTCGCAGATCGTTGCCTGCATTTGGACTATTCTGACTCATGTCCTTCCCTTATTATTGTTATTGAATTTATTTCTGTTTAACCCATTAATTATCAAAAGCTTAAATTTATAAAGTTAATGATTTCATCTTGCTTAAATACGTTAATGGGCTTGCTTGAACGGATACTTTACCTAATTCGGCCTTAAACACCAAAAAAGTAGCAGAAAATGATGAATTAACCCACATCTGTTATTGAACTGTACTGAGTTTGTCATTTGGCTGAAATTGGACTGTTTCTTCTTAAGTCATTGTGATGATTAATCTTTATTGTTAATTATTCACAATGAACATGCTTTGAGTTCTCGCTATTTTTAGGTACAATCCATTGTCGCATTTTTGTTCACCCGATCATTTTTCTAGATAGATACGACTCTAGCCCCCCCTTTTTGTGAGAAACGCTAATGACAGCAACAACATCTAATCATGCTCCTGCGGATATGAGCTTGCTCGAGGAGCCGATTGCGAAGCTTTTTTGGCGCTATACCATACCCACCATAGCCTCTATGTTGGTCACGGGCGTATATGTGACAATTGATGGCATCTTTGTTGGCCACTATTTAGGTGAAACAGGGCTGGCGGGGATGATGCTAGCTTACCCTGTAGGCGCGATTTTATACGCTATTGGCGCCATGATAGGTATGGGTAGCGCGGCATTAGTGTCAATCAATCTTGGCCAAGGTAATGTAGTCAAGGCCCGTAAACTACTGGGTAATGCCTTTACGTTATGTTTATTAACGGGATGCTTTTTTGCCCTTGTTGGTGGGATATTCTCGCGAGATATTTTGGTTGCCCTTGGGGCGCAAGGGGAGATGCTCGAAAATGCTAACGAATACTTATTCTGGTATTTTGCACTGTGTCATTTCCCCATAATTTCAATGACCTTCACCACACTGCTGCGTAATGATGGCAGGCCATCCATGGTGACTTGGGTGCTGATTTTGGGTGGTGTATTAAACACTTTCTTAGACTGGCTGTTTATTGTGGTTTTCCCCTTTGGTTTAGCAGGTGCAGCGATTGCGACTATGTTGTCGCAGGCGGTAACGGGGCTTTTGTGTTTACAGCATTTTTTCAGTCCGCGCACTCAGCTTAAAATCACTTTTGAGCAGATGAAGCTCAAGCTCGATAATTGCCTTAATATAGCCCGCGTTGGTTTCCCCAGCTTTTTGATGAATCTGTATTTGTCGATAGTGTTAACCCTGCATAATACGGCTTTTTTGTGGGTTGGCGGTCCATTACATGTGGCCGCCTATGGTGTGGTGAGTTACACAGAAGCATTTTTCTATCTGATTTTTGAGGGCATTGCGCTTGGAACTCAACCCATTTATAGCTTTAACGCAGGAGCAGGGCGCTTTGACAGGGTTAAACAAGCGCGCAATATTGCCTTTGGTATGACGTTACTTACCGCAGCCTTAGGTTTAGCGCTGATTTATTCTCGCCCTGAATGGTTAGTGTATTTGTTTGCCGGTGATAATCCGAATTTAACACCAGTGGCGATTGAAGGTATGCGCTGGTATTTTTGGGGCTTGCCTATGGAAGGCTTAATCTTAGTTGGTGCGAGTTTCTTCCAAGCGATTAACTGTTCGAAACAAGCTTCTATGCTGACGGGCGCTAAGCTTATTCTTATCGCTGCGATCATCTACTGCTTTGCATGGGCGTTCGGCGTGATTGGTGTGTGGGTGTCGCTCGCGACCTGTAGCACTATCTTGACGATATGGATGTTTTACGCCATGAAGCGAGTCGAGGCACGTCTGCATTAATCCTTGCTTTGGGTTGTATTGGTTTCGCCTGATATATTGACAAGACAAGGGGCGAGGCAAGTAACCTGTAGCTGTGGCATAAGTGTTTAGTTTTACGTAAATTTTACAATTGGGGCGATTAATGGCCCCGATTGTAATTGCCTGCATATCTTTCGTCGTTAAACATGACTTAGGGCTAGCGTGGGATGATGGCCTCTGGTACATTTCGCTGGTTTAATCTGCAATCAAAAATGACTTATCCAAGTGTGCTGTTGAGCCGAGGCTATAGCCCTCAATTAACAGACTGAGTTCGCTTAGGCTTTTGGGTCGATTGATTGTTGATATGACTGGGTATTGAGCCGAATGACTCGCTCGTTGATTTTAGTAATTTATGTTTTATGAGGCCCTTATGCGCACCACTGCAGTCATTTCTATGCTGTTGCTTGGCGTGTTAACGACAGTTAATGCCAGTGCCAAAGAGAATGAGTTAGTGTTTGCCAGCGACTTCGAAGGCAATCGTTTATCTCAACCTTGGTCGTGGATCATGGGTTGTCAATTTGAAGGTGCTGAACCTCACACAGGTGAAAGTGCGCTGCTTTGCGTCGAAGGCAATAGCAGTATCGTCAGTAAGTACCCTATTTCTGAAGCGGGTCTATTAGAGTTTTGGGTCAAAACCCAGAATACTCAAACCCAATATCGAATCAATGTATTGACCTCTCCGGTATTAAAGCTCGATGCCCAGTGGCAGCATGTTGCTTTAATCGATATCACCCCTGGGGCTAACGAATATTTAGCACACCGAGTGTCTATTGATGATCCGAGTCGCCAATATATCCGTCTTGATATTGAGGCCATTAATGGCCCTATCAGTTTGGACGATTTGAGCTTAGGCAAAATTCGCCTTGATATGGCCCTGCAAAAAAATGAGCAGAAAATTATCGGCGGGATTTTAGATAAGCTGAAAGCTGATAAGAATTACGAAGTGCAGTCTGAGTCATTTCGTACTTTAGGTAAAAATTATGCCGCCCAGCTCGAGAGCCAAAGACAATACCTCGAGTACTCGAATGCTATTTATTCAAGTATCACCTTTGTGTTGGCGACGTCTGAGCGCAATAAAATGTCTAATCCTATGGGATATAACACTTTTAGGTCGGTTTTAACTGATGCTAAACGTGTGGCATCGCCTCTCCAACAGGCGCGTTTAGGCTCTATGGTTAAACCCTTTGGTGACTTGGCTACTGCCACCTTAAACGTGGTCAGTGCCGGTGCGTATTCCGCCTTTGCCGAACCCTTTAAGTCATTCTTAGCAGCGACTTTTGATCGCTCTAATTATGACAACAGTGACTTAAGCCGTAGTGATAAAAAGTTTGCTGAAGAAAATGGCCTGAAAATTTATCAGCAGGCCGAACGGTTTATGTCTGAAATCGAAAAAGAACTGCAACAAGTCACTGCACTCGACAATGATTTAGTCAGTATGCAGAAGAACTTAGATAATTTCCGTAAGGATCTCGACAAACATCTGCGCAGTTACTTACAGCATGCCAGTATTGCCCGCACACCTGAAAATTACAGCCGAGTAATGAGTAAAGACGAGCAGGCACGCGCGCTGGTGATTGCTGAGGCGAGTGCCAATATCAGTGCTAAAGCTGAGGCGTTATTGGCTTCGAACAGCAATGCAGAGTTAGTGCAGTACATGATTAAAACCACTGAGAAGATTGATGAATTTCAAGAGTTCAAGGAACGTTTTAATCAGATCACTTCGGCCATGCTGACCTTCTACGACAAATTTGAGCGTTCAATTGCCGCCGAGCAAAACCCCTTTACCGATCCTAGCGATCGCGCCGTGTGGGAGCAGCACGCCAAAAGCGCCCGTAACTACATTCGCCAGTCGAAGGAAGCGTTCACTAAAGCCTTTATGTAGCGGATTGTTGTAGAAACACCGACAGAGCTTTTTCACCGATATGGCAGCGCAAGTCTTTTTCGCTGCCATTTTAGCCAGAGCGTGTTGTACGTAAATCCAAAGTCCCCCAAAGCAAGACAGTTGAGTTACGCGCATTACGCATTAATTGTCATTGCTTCCCCAGTGACACGCCGTGAATATGTCCTTATAGGCTCGACGGCGACATCCATGTCGCCAACGGTCACTGGTGCAACAATGCCAATCTTCACGACCCCTCTGGCAGTTCGTTCAGCTAAAAGCTATTGCCCCAAAGTGTGTTTCAAAGTTAAAAATTCAAGTAGGGTGAATAAAGCCGTGGCTATAGAAAAGCTAATGTGATGAGGTTACTTTAAACCTAGAAGTCATGCCCGTCCGATATTTTAAAAGCCAGCCAGTACGCCAGCCAGGATAACCACTCCCTCAAGACGTAGCGTAACCGACAGCGAAAAGCAGCCAGTCTTATGGATTAAGCCGATGAGGGGATAGGGTGTGAGTGTCAGCCTGAATGCGGGGCCCAAATGCTGTCAACCAAGGTCAATAATCAGTCGAAAGTGAGCGTAAAAGAATGAGAAAGCTAAAATGATATCAAGTGATTACCCATCAAACTGTATAAAAAACCGCTACCGCAAAAAAGCAAATTCCTATAGCATCATTTATACCAATTGACATGGATATGGCAGCGGCCATATTTAAGATTGAGTCAACAAGCGATTTATGCCCTGCAAACAGCGCATAAATACTAAGACGTTAGGAGTATAAAAATGTCAGATTCCAATCTGATGCCGGATAAAATTAAAAGTCCCATTCAGCTTATGGCTGCATGGTTTGTTATGCTGGTATCTGTGATTACAGTACTACTAGCGACAGCAGTTAATATCGAAGAACCGAAATGGGCTGCTGGTTACTTAGTTATATCGGCAACAGTTGTAATTGTCATCGTCATTGGATGTGTATTGCTAATGCTAACCAAATACAGACCGCACTTACAGGATGGAAAAGAATACGCTGAATGGATTAAAGAGCAAGGAGTCTATTCAAAAGGCGAAATTTTCCAGATGGAAACAATTCAACCTATTAAAACTAAAGAAATGGCAAGTACTCAGGAGGTTGAAGTTCGTGATATTAATAACATATCAGTTTCAGTTATCGACATCATGGGTTCTACTGAAATTGTTGAGTCCCTTAAGAATAAAGGCTTTAATGCTTACATACATCCTCACAGACATAAAGAATATGATAGGCGTGAGCCATTAAAGTCAATCAAAGGTGAGCATGAGGGAATCTGGATTGGTGCCCGAGTTAAAGCTGATATAGCAATAAGAGCAATAAAGGTTGCATTAAAGGTTTGGCCTGATCTGAAATACATTGTTATACCTTCAGATCACAACAGCCCACCAGATCATGTGAACGACCAAATATTTATAGGTGGCTCCAGCAAAACTCCAATAGAACGAGGAACACGTCCTTGGTCACTTGAAGAATTAAGATCTCTTAAAGAAGATATGAGCATTAATGACTTT
Organism: Shewanella sp. SM23; assembly: GCF_025654295.1. NCBI lineage: Bacteria > Pseudomonadati > Pseudomonadota > Gammaproteobacteria > Alteromonadales > Shewanellaceae > Shewanella > Shewanella sp. SM23. Next base: position 60,288 of record NZ_JAKKRM010000006.1, on the reverse strand, counting down.
CATCGTAAGATTCGTGAGAAATACTCCTAACAAATAAGGATAGGCCGCGCGTAGCCGCGACTCATTCTCAAAAGGCATGGCAAGTGTTGAACAAGCCCGATGCTGGTTGTTGACACTTTATTATGCAAATAGCTGATTGAGAATTTGAAGGTGCTAAGGTCTCTTTTTTGAAAGAGACTTTTGTGCAGATATGACCGCCCTTAGCGAACAATAGGTGGAAGAGGATACTGGGCGAATCATTCGCAATGATAAACGTGGCGCCATCAGTGAAACTAGCACCAAGTTACTGACAAGATTAAATATCCCCCATGAAAACTGGCTCAAGCTCATTACTGAGTTTGGCAAGTTAAAGGGCCTGAGGAAAGTTAACTCAGACCCTAATAAGTACTCGGGATGTAGTGGCCAAATAGAGTTGACCGTTGAATGAGTCTATTTCGGATGAGGGTTACACTGGCTTACAACACACACCATATCTTAAGCTCGCTCTGCGATGGAGTTCATAGACTTCACAACCTAGCAATGGCTCAGTTCTATTAAGAACGGCGCCAAAACGCTCAAAGTAGTCTTCATTCACTTGTTTTGCACTGATAAGTGGTACTTCAATACTGACATCTACACGACCTTTACGTATCAACGCTGGGTCAAGATTATCAGGATGATTTGTGGTCATTATGACAAGGCAGTCATCAAGAGGAATGATTCCGTCTAACGCGTTTAGAACGCCACCTAAAGTGAGTGGTGGGTTATCTGCATTACTTTCAGCAGTACGTGATACCGTAGCCTTTACACAGTCACAGTCCTCTATTAACAACATAGCTCCGGGCGGTACCTTTCTAATAGCCTTATGGATAGTGGCATCATTTACAGTCGATAGATTCAATATGTATAGATCGCGATGATACTCAACAGCTAAGGCTCTCGCTATACCCGTCTTACCAGTACCCGTTTTTCCATGTAACAGTATGGTTAGCTTACTTACAACCGATTTCCCTCTACTTGCGAAGTTATCAACTTCTCCCATCAACTTCTGCTTAAACCCTTCATCTAGCACTAATTCACTAAAACCCGATGATTTCAATGTGCCATAGCGACACCATTCGGTTTCTTCGAAAATATTAACTTTTGGCTCTGTAGAGATGTCTCCACGAGTATCTTCTAAAAAACGATATAGTTTATCTTTTGCCCACCATGGTGCACTTACAGTAATAGTATCGTATGCCATCGTACTATCGACCTTAGAGCGGGTAGCCAACATGAAACAACCAGCGTATTTAAACAGGTGCATACCGTAGCCGATAGACTTAACACTGACTCGCCCGTCGTAACTCACACTATAGTCATAGTACACAGCCTCAGAGATAGAGCGTGAAAAAAACGGAATGGTAGTATTACTGATCAAAAAGGACAGTTTATTGAATACCTCTGTGCGCGCCTGATGGCTATCGTCTATAGTGAGCCGCACAAACAGCAGACTACTGAGCCAACTTAACAGCTTCGCGGGGACATCTTTTAGCATGTAGCCTACGAGTCCAATTAACGTAAATGTTAATACTCCAACAATGACAGCCGTCAACAAAGGATCACCATTGGTGAGCGCCTTTATTTGTAGTAATACCTCGTTCATTTACTCACCTTTACTATAAATGCCTCATGGACATAATCGAGAATACTATCAACCGAGTCGAGGATACTACCAAGGTATCCTCAGTATGTGCGCTATCGCACGTGGTTAAAGCGACTTGATAAAGATCCCCTGCTTATCACTAACGATTGTCTTAGAACGTAGTTATATCACAATGTAAATCAACATCTTAATGTTGGGTTTGTATTTAAGCGTCACTAACGTACGCAGATAAATGTTAGGGACGGCGCCGTTCATCAAAGAGCAGGATGGAGCGGCCCTGCATCCACGGATTGACTTGAACAACATCCGTGTTTAACTGCCAGTTCGCCATCTGATAGGCAGGACGCCTGAATGTCGTGCAATGCAGGGATGCATGAGAACGGCCATGGCTCTCGTTCATAAGCTTAGAGGCCCTGGGTTTCTATTCACCGAGTCGGCGAGTGAATGCCATGGCAAGCCTGTAAACTGCTCGTCAATAAACGTTAATTGGTAAGCTGTGTTAGTGGTTTATCAGCCTACAACTCAAATATCATTCAGCGAAGTCTCAATAAGAAAGCCGCTAATGAAGGCGGCTTTTGTGTTTCGATGATTCCATAACCCTTGAATTTTCTTGGTTACATTAAATCTCGAGGCATTAGAGCAAATACACGTTCAAGCTGCAGGCGCCGTGGGCGCCGACGACGAGGGCTTGTTCGATATCGGCGGTTTTTGATGGACCCGCGATAAACACCCCGAACTCACCTGAGGCTAACGTGATTTCTTTAGCTGCCTGATGTAGGGTCGGCACAATCTTATTCGTTGGCAGGGCTAAGATCAGGTTTTCACAGATAAAAGGTGTCACTCTGTGGCCTAGATTCTTATTGTTAACCCAAATGGCACCGTTTTCGGCAACGCCAATGTCACCTGGGATCACTGCATAATCTATGTTTTTGAGCTCGTGGGCAGTGGGTGGCATTTCACGGTTTGCCGTGACACCCTCTACAAGGGAGATGACCTGTAACCCTTGGGCGATAAGTTCATCGACTTTGGCTTGCAGGGCTTTGATGCCACCTTCTTTATGCAGCGTACCCGCGACAGTATTGAGGTTGGTCTCGAACTGGCCGACGAGATTTTCGACTCTTGGCGTCACATCTATGCTTGGCATAGGATGATTTGTTAAGGCCGACAGTTTGAGCGCATTGAGAATTTCAAGTTTACTAGACATCTTATAGGCTCCTGTGTTTCTTAAACCAAGCTTCGAAGCTGGAGTTCGGGGCAACGGGCAGTTCACGGTATTTACCCCATGCACCGCTAAAGGGTTTTAACAGACTACCCGGTAGAATGCGCAGCGCAGTTCTCGCCACACTCATAGAGCAGTTCAGCATGGTTTCGCTTGCCATAAATTTACCCACTAATGGCATGTAACTGTTTTTGCCATAGGGGAGTTTTCCGGCTTCAGCCTTAAGGCGTCTGTGGTGGAAAATAATCTTATCGAGCGGCACCTTAGTTGGGCAGATATAGGTACAGCTGCCACACAAGGTACAGGCCCAGGCAATCGAGTTAGTGTCATCAATCTTAGCGCCCACTGCGATACCAATTGGGCCAGGGATGGTGTAGTTGTAGCTGTAACCGCCGGAGCGACGATACACAGGACAGGTATTGAGGCAACCACCACAACGAATACACTTCAATGATTCTGCGAGGATTTTATCCTTGAGCATCTCAGTGCGGCCATTGTCGACGATAATAATGTGCATCTCACCTTCGGGCTGTGGGCCACGGTAAAAGGCGCTATAAGTCGTGACAGGTTGGCCTGTGGCGTTGCGTGCCAGTGTGCGCAGTAAAACGGCTGCGCTATCAATATCGGGCACCACTTTGTCGATCCCCATTGAATGCAACTGCAACTTAGGCAGGTTAGCACCCATGTCGGCATTGCCTTCGTTCGTGCAGACCACCACGGCGCCTTTATCGGCAATCGCCATGTTCACGCCTGTCATCGCGGCATCGGCGCTAAGGAACTGTTCACGCAGGTGGGCACGGGCGGCGCGGGTTAAATACAAGGGATCGGCTGCCCCTGCTTTAGTGCCGAGTTTCTCATGGAAGAGTTCGCCGACTTCTTCCTTTTTCATATGGATAGCGGGCACGACTATGTGTGATGGTGGCATTTTGGCGAGCTGAATAATCCGCTCACCTAAGTCGGTATCTATGACCTCAATGTTACGTTGTTCTAAGTACGGATTGAGGTGACATTCCTCGGTCAGCATAGACTTAGACTTCACCAACTTTTTGACTTTATGGCGGGATAAAATGTCATGCACGATACGATTGTGCTCTGCGCCATCTTTCGCCCAATGGACTTGTATGCCGTTGGCGATACAGTTTTGTTCAAAGGTTTCAAGATATTGAGCAAGATGGGTTAGCGTGTGGAGCTTAATTTCTGAGCCAAGCTGGCGCAGTTGTTCCCATTCTGGGATGCTACCCGCGGCGCGGTCGCGTTTTTCTCTGAGCATCCATAGCGCTTTTGAATGCCAGTCGACACGGGTTTCGTCGCGGCAAAAAATATCGGCTTTATGGGCATGGACTTGGGAGCCATTAGCCCCGTGATTATGATTGTAAGCCATGGTGAGTCTCCTAGAGCGCGGCGTTTAGCACTTGCGCTATGTGGCGAATTTCAATCGGCAATTGCTGTCTGCGGATCATGCCATCGAGGTGCAATAGGCATGAGGGATCAAAACCCACCACATACTCAGCACCCGTTGCGGCGTGGGCTTGGGCCTTGTCTTTGCCCATTTTGGCCGACACAGCGCCTTCATCGACGGCGAAGGTGCCACCAAAGCCGCAGCATTCGTCACGGCGGTCTGGATACACTATGTCTATGCCGGCAATATTGGCCAATACAGCTTCGACTTTGTTGAATCTTGGCCCCATTTGCTCACTTGGGGTGGCAAGGTTTAACATGCGAATGCCATGGCAACTCAGTTGCAAGCTTACCTTGTGCGCGAAGGGCTTGGTAAAGGCTGGGATCGGCGCGATATCGTGTAAAAACTCTGTGAGTTCATAGAGTTTGTTGATCACAGCTTGTGCTTCTGGGCTGCTATCAAACTCGTGGAAGTTTTCTTTGGCGGCCACTAAACAAGAGGCGGCAGGGCAAACAATAGCGTCGCATTCCACTCCTTTAAAGGCGTTGAGCAATTTAAGGGTGGTACTGCGTGCTGCATCGAAGCAACCCGAGTTTGTCATCGGCTGGCCACAGCATGTTTGACCCGCGGGTAGAATCACTTGGTGCCCGAGTTTCTCTAATAATTCCAAGGTGGCAATCGCGACCTCTGGCATCATTTGATTGACTAGACACGGGATGAAAAGGGCGATTTTCATTGTGTTTTCTCTTTCTTGTTAGTGAACGACATTGCCTTGCAGTGTGACCCAATATCCACACTAATGCTAAGGTAGTTGATCAAATATAGGCCTATCTTAGCGGAATAAGTAGCCCTAATTTAGTAAATGAGCTTGTAGATTTTTTCAAAAATGAGAATATTTTAACTTGATGATTACATTGATTTTAAAATGTATTTATTCAGGTTTGAAATTCTCAAAAAATACTTAATGACAAATAAATGAGAATAGTTCGCTTATATAAACAAACGGGGCAAAAAATAGCCCCGTTGTTTACTACTGTCATACCAGATTAGCGGCTGCACTCTTCGAGCAGATAAGCTAAGTGGCGGTAGGAAATGCCGCTGTGTTGGGTCAAACCGACTTCGCACATACGGTTGGCGTAATAGCCTTCCTTAATTTCGACAGGAATGAGCTTTTTAATATTACGCAGTGCGCTGGCGTTGATTTCAGGCTTATACAAGCCTTTTTCACCCGCGTAACCGCAGCAGTCAATTCCCGCAGGTTTGAGCACTTGTGCAGAGCAGGCATCGGCGATTGCTTGCATCTTAGGTTCAAGTTTCATCTTGCGTGCGCTACAACCTAAGTGCAGTGCCACATTGACTTTTTTGCTGATGTTGAGCTTAGTCAGTAGCTTGTCGTGCATAAACTCAACTAAGTCGATAATTTGTACTTTTGGATTACCTGACAAAGTGCGGTAGGTGCAAGACAAGGCATCGACGATTACTGGCAGCTTGCCACCATTGGTCATCTTGCTCACTGCATCGATAAGTTCTTGGCGTTTGGCATCGGCGTTTTTAAAGTCGCCCTTAGATTCCCACATCTGGCCGCAACATAAATCGCGGGTTTTTTCTGGCGTGATGACGTTATAGCCAGCACGTTCCAGCAGCGTGACAACCACCTCTGGCAAAGTGCGGTTATCGGGATCTTTTGGCGTCGGACCAAAGGTTCTGCCGCCGCAGGCTGGGAAGTAAACCACTGTTTCTTGGCCAACTTTAGCGGGGGATGGTTTTGGCAATTTGCCGCCTTTCGGGAAATCTGGGTTCCAATAAGGCACTTCTTTTGAAATCAAACGGCCGGTTTTCATTAGGGCACTGGTAATGTTATCGCCAGTGATCTTGTGGATCACGCCAAGCATGTCAAAACCTGAACTGATAACTTGGTTAACTGCGCCAAAGTGTTTGGCTTGGAAATCTAAGACTTTTTGTTCAGTAGTGCTGATGTACGGCGTGCGCAGTTTACGCACCAGTTGGCCCATGCTGTTATCTACTGGGCAAGCAATAGTACAAAGCTGGCAGGCGGCACAGGTATCAACTACATCGTATTTAGCGGCGGCGCGCATTTCTGCTGCGGCGGCTTTATCACCGGATTGTTCTAAACGTTCGATTTCACGCAGAGTCGCAATACGCTGACGAGGTGAAAAGTTGAGTGCTGATGTTGGGCAGGTTTTTTCACAGAAACCACATTCGATACACTTATCAACAAAATCATCGACCACAGGGCAGGGCTTGATGTTTTTAACGTGGACATTGCTATCGTCGTTAAGAATAACGCCTGGGTTTAGAATACCCTGTGGATCAAATACTTGTTTGATGTTCTTCATCAAAGTGTAAGCATCTTGTCCCCATTCTTTTTCGACGAACGGCGCGACAGCACGGCCAGTACCATGCTCGGCTTTCATTGAACCGTCGTACTTGTTAATCACCATGTCGGCAATATCATCCATAAAGGCATGGAAACGATCGATATCGGCTTGAGTCGAGAAGGTGGGGGTAATGATAAAGTGGAAGTTCCCCGCAAGAGCATGGCCATAAATACAGCCTTCAGGGTAACCATGTTTATGGAAAAGCTCAGTGATATCGTGCGCCGCAGCAGCAAGGTGCTCTAGTTCAAAGGCCACGTCTTCGATGATAACTGAGGTTCCCTTTGGACGCTCACCACCTACAATCGGGAACAAGCCTTTGCGCATTGCCCAGTATTTGTCATAAACCGCTGGATTAGTACTAAATTCCATTGGGCGGATAAAGTCAAAGCTGGCGAGTTTCGCGGTGACATCTTGAGTATAATTTTCTAAGGTTTTGTCGTCATCAGCACGGGATTCTATCAGTAGAATAGCGGATAGGGCCGGTAATTCTGATAACCAATCTGGCATGCCAGGCTTGCCCGTTACTGCTTTGATTGATGGCCAATCAAGGAGTTCAGCAGCAGAAACGCTTTCACCGTTTATCAGTGGTATGGCTCGTGCGGCATCTTCCATATTATGGAATACGGCCATAGCTGAGGCTTTAAATTTAGCTTCATTCACTGTGTGATAAGTGACTTCATTAATAAAGGCTAAGGTGCCTTCCATCCCCACCATTAAGTGGTTGATGATGTCAAATGGGTCGGTAAAATCGAGTAACGAATTGATGCCGTAGCCGGTGGTATTTTTAATGGAATACTTTTTACGAATTCTGTCCGCTAACACTGTGTTATGACGAGTCATGTGCGACAGTTCTGTCAGCGCATCCAGTATTTTTCCATGGGATTTAACAAAGGCAGCTTTTGATTTTTCACAGCCTGTATCGAGTTCAGTACCATCTGCAAAAAGAAGTTTCGCGGAAGCGATAGTTTGGTAACTGTTTTGCGCAGTACCACAGCACATTCCCGAAGCATTGTTTGCCACAATACCACCAATTTTGGCGGAGCCTATGGTGGCGGGATCGGGACCAATTTTGCGGTTAAGCGGCGCGAGTACGGCGTTAGCGTCGGAACCAATGACAGCCGCGCCTAAGGTGATCTGTTTGGCATCGCTACTGACTTCAATCTTTCTAAAACCATCATGGCCTAGGATCAACAAAATACCTTCACCGATAGCTTGGCCAGATAAACTGGTTCCAGCGGCCCTAAACGTGACGGGTGCATCATGCTTACGGGCAACGGCTAATGTGAGCTTTACCTGTTCTAGGGTTTCTGCATGGACAACCACTTCTGGGACTATCCTGAAGTAGCTTGCATCGGTGGACCAGGCAAAACGGCGAACGGGATCATCCGTCACGGGATGATCACCTAATTGCGTTCTTAGATCATCGATGACCAGTTTATAGTTAATCGACATAGCATCACTCTCTTTATTAATAGATTAAAGCCGAAGTCACTGGGAGTGACTTCGGGCATTCAATAAAATAAAACGGCTTAGAATCCACCCCACAGGGTAGCTATTGTGCCCGCCAGTAAGGCATAACCAATGGCAACAGGCATTGTTTTACGGATAATTTCTGATTCTCTACCTGCCATACCCACTACCGTTGCAGCGGCAACCACGTTCATTACGCACATCATGTTACCGGCGTTTGCACCGATACCTTGTAGTGCCAATACCAGTGTGTGGTTCATGCCAATATTGTCGGCCACGCTGTATTGAAGGCTGGAGAACATCATGTTTGAGAAGGTGGCTGAACCCGATAAGAAGGCACCAAAAATCCCCACGATAGGCGCCATCCAAGCCCACACTGCGCCCATGGAACCTGCCAACATATCCGCTAAAGCGACAGGCATTGAGGCAAGACCTGCACCATTAGCGCCTGAGTTTAAGAAGATTTTCACCATAGGCACTGATGCGCCTAATGAAATAATGGTTGGCAACATGGACTTACATGAAACACCGACCGTTTGCTGAATCGCAGGGCTTTTCATTTTGAACAGGAAGAAACCTAAAATACACACGGCAACAAAGAAGGCACCTGGTGCATATAAGGTTGCGAAGCTGGCTTTAAGCTCAGTGCCCATTAGGCCTGTCCAGCTGATGTTAAAGCTTGATAACCATGCTTTTAACGGTGCCACTGTACGCGACAGCACCAAAAGCGCAGCCATGATGATGTAAGGTGTCCAAGCGGCAATTTGGGAAAACTTAGCCGTTGTTTCGACTTTTCCGCTTTCTTGACTGTCATTCTCTGCGAAATCATTCCATGGTGTTTTAGGCAGTAAGTAGCCTTTACGCGCAACCGGGATCACTAAGGCCATACCGATCAATGAACCGATAACCGAAGGGAATTCTGGGCCTGCAAGGTAGTTGATGATCCATGCGGGGACGGTAAAGGCAAGACCTGAGAAAATCGCAAATTTCCAAATTGCTAAGCCTTCCTTAAAGGATTTATTGCGACCAAAGAATCCAGTTAGCATGGTCACCATTACGAGAGGAATTAATGAACCTGTGATTAAGTCGATAGTGATCATATGCATGACGATATATCGAGCATAACCAGCATAGTTACCCCCATGGGCAGCAAATTGCTCCGCCGCCATGCTCACGCCACCTTGGATCAGACCCTGTTCCATCCCAAAAAGTACGGGTAGGCCAATTGCACCGAAGGATACACAGGCCGAGTCAGCAATCAAAGCCACGACAGCTGCGGCAACGGGTGGTACACCAAGCAATACCAGTAGTGGTGCGCCAATGGCTGCGGGAGTACCAAAACCAGCACTACCTTCAATAAAGGCACCGAATAACCAACAGATGATGATGACTTGTACACGGGCATCGGCACTGATGTTAGTAAACCCAGCACGGATAGTGTCCATGGCACCTGAGTATTTCAGGGTATTGAGTAGGAATACGGCGCCAAAAATGATGGTTAACGGTGTGATGGCTGAGAGCAGTCCTTCGAGGACCGATGCCGCCAGTAATGTGGTATCCATTTGCCAAATAAACACGGCGGCGAGCGCTGTGATTATCATGGAGATAGGCATAGCCTTAGATGCAGGCATTCTGAGTAACACTAGAAATAGCATTACACTGAGCACTGGCGTCAAGCTAGCGAGGAGTTGAAGTATTGTCATGCTTGCCTCTTCATAAAGTGGTCTGTCTTATTATTGATATTAGGATTTTTCATCTGCCTTCATGTCGACTTCCCAGACCAATAAATCAGCAGTTAATACTGCAAGTACTTACGGTCTCGACATTCTGTGTTGTGTACTAGACGCTATTGTGAGCTTGACTAATATGATCTAGATCATCTTGGCTGTTATATGAAATGCTAATTTACAGTGCTGCGGGGTGCTTCTCTCGGGGGATTTTCTTATATGTGACAATGATCACTTAGACTGTTGGGTGTATATCTACTTTGGTTATATTAAATTAAATTTGTTGTTTTTCTGGTTATTAAAAGTAGAGCTATCACTCATATTCATCGTCATTATTGCAATTAACTGATCCATTTATTTCATTAATAGTCTGTTATTGGTTTTTTCAGTCATTTTTAAGGTGTGATTAAGGTCGCATAGATTGTTGTGGCTAGATTAACTCATTTACTTCTATTTTCATCAAGCTATTGTAATGTTTGCCTAATATGTCCATTTTGGAATGGTTTTTTATAGTGATCTAGAGCACGTTTTAAAATGGTGGGATTTTATTGTGATGGATATCACTTAATGAATTTTACTTTAATATGAAATTTAATAACCATTATTTAATTTAGTTTCAGTTTATTTGAGCGAACAGCCAGCCCAAATATTCAAGTATATTGAGCGAATAACAGAAAAGTTGAAATAAAAAGTGACCGCTTCTAATGGGTTAAGAGGGGAAATTGAGAGAACAGGGTGAAATTGAAGCAGAAATTTTAAGTAACAAAACTAAAAAATACTGTTTGAACTTTTATCAAACTGGTTAGTGTCATTAATGCTTAAACGTCATTAATGTGAATACCAGCCGTTTGTGAGAGGTGCTAAAAAGTTCACCAAAGACTGTGCAGGGGAAAAGATAAGGCTTTAATGGCAACCTTTTAGGTTAAATTTACAAAATAAAAAAGAGACGTGATATGTCTCTTTTATTGAGGATTTAACCAACAGATACAGACTTAAAACAACTTGCTGCCCCAGCCTAATTTGGTCCGCAGTACGTGGAAATAGTTGTGTCCTTTAGGATGAATAAGCCGTAAACGTTCAGAGCTGCGGCGCACTATGATTTCATCGCCGGGTAACACGGCTAAATGCACGTGGCCATCACAGCTGACTTCGAGGTTTTCGCCATTTTCAGGTGATACAACCATTTTTATCGTGCTGCACGCATCGACAACAATCGGGCGGCACGACAAAGTGTGCGGGAACATAGGTACTAAGATTAGGGCCTGTAAATTAGGCGTCAGGATAGCACCGCCAGCGGAGAGGGCGTAGGCCGTTGAACCGGTCGGTGTTGACACTATCATGCCGTCGGCACGTTGGCTGTACATGAACTGATCATCAATATAGACCTCAAACTCAATCATGTGGGCAATTTTACCCGGATGGAGTACGGCTTCGTTGACGGCGGTGTTGCTCGCCTTGAGCATACCGTGGCGATAGACTTCGGCTTCGAGTAAGAATCTATGCTCGGTATCGAACTCTCCATCGAGTACCTTGGCGAGCGCCTCTTCGAAGGCATCGGGCGGCAGATCGGTTAAAAAGCCTAAATTGCCGCGGTTAACCCCAATCACGCCTAAATCGAAGCGGGCTAATACCCTTGCCGCGCCGAGCATGTTACCGTCACCACCGACGACTATGGCTAAGTCGCAACGCGCGCCAATTTCTAGTAAATCGACCGCTATGATATTGGGTCCTAATTCGGTAGCAACACGCTCTTCCACTAAGACTTCAAAGCCCTGCATTGTCAGCCAATAATGCAGACGCTTTAAGGTTTGGTTGGTCCCTTGGTGGTGAGGTTTGCCGATAAGGCCGATAGTATGAAACTTTGTGGTCATATTTATGCTAGATCTGGCCTTAGGCCTTGAAACGTCAAAATTGATCCCCATAATATGCCCAGAGTATTTCAGAAACAAAGCATTTTTAGCTGGAGTGAAAATGAGCAACGAATCGATTAAAGCAGAACAGGATCTGATCCAAGAGGGTGTAGAGTCTGAAGTATCTACCGCAGAAGCAAGTCTGATCGATGAGCTTACCCAGGCCAATTTCCGTATTGAAGAGCTGGAACAGTTACTCGCTGAAGCTTTGGCGAAAGTTGAAGAGCAGAAGGATTCAGTCATCCGCGCCGCAGCCGAGGTCGATAACATTCGTCGTCGTGCCGCAATGGATGTGGAAAAGGCGAACAAGTTTGCCTTGGAAAAGTTCGCCAATGAGCTTTTGCCTGTGCTTGATAACATGGAGCGCGCGCTAATGGGTACAAACCCAGAAGATGAAGCGACGAAAGCGATTTATCAAGGTGTTGAGTTAACTCAAAAAAGCTTACTCACTGCGGTGGCTAAATTTGGTGTTAAGCAAATTGATCCACAAGGTCAGTCATTTAACCCTGACCAACATCAAGCGATTGGCATGCAGCCAAGCGCCGAGTTCCCTGCGAACACTGTGATGTTGGTGATGCAAAAGGGTTATGAGCTGAACAGTCGCTTGCTGCGCCCTGCTATGGTGATGGTGTCACAGGGTGGCCCTAACCAAGAAAGCGCAACGATAGATATCGAAGCTTAAGCTTTATTGGATCAGCCGCTGTTATAAAAGACAGCAACAAAAAAGGACTGCAATTGCAGTCCTTTTTTTATGGGCGGAATTTTTTATTGATAACATTTAGCGTCTTAACGAGATAAGCAAGTTCAGCCTATTGCGCTAGATAAGCATTGATTTGCGCCAGTATGCCTTCGGCATCCAGTTGCAAGTCGTGGATGACTTCCTCTGGCGAGCCATGTTTAATGAACTCGTCTGGCAAACCAATTTGGAGTACGGCTTTAGGCATTTTTAGCTTTTGAAGCTGTTCAAGCACTCCGGCACCCGCACCGCCTATAATGGCATTTTCCTCCACAGTGACTAACACTTCATGGGTTAGTGCCATTTCTTTTATCAGATCAACATCAAGTGGTTTCACAAAGCGCATATCGACAACCGTCGCATCTAAGCTTTCGGCAGCGGTTAATGCTGATGCGAGCAAGGTACCAAAGTTAAGTATGGCAATACGCTTACCGATGCGCTTAATGACACCTTTACCAATTGGCAACGCAGTCATGGACTCGACTTGCATCGCTCCCGTGGCACTACCTCTTGGGTAACGCACCGCACTTGGGCCCGCATCATAGCAATAGCCAGTGTAGAGCATTTGACGACATTCGTTTTCATCGGACGGCGCCATGATCACCATATTAGGGATACAACGCATAAAACTTAAATCGAATGCACCTTGGTGGGTTGGACCATCTGCACCGACGATACCGCCACGGTCAATGGCAAATAACACGGGCAATTGTTGTAGTGCGACATCGTGAATAAGCTGATCATAGGCGCGTTGCAGGAAAGTCGAGTAAATCGCGACGACAGGCTTGAAACCTTCGCAGGCAAAACCCGCCGCTAAGGTGACGGCATGCTGCTCGGCAATCGCTGCATCGAAATATTGTTTCGGGAAGCGCTGGGAAAACTCCACCATGCCAGAACCCTCACGCATCGCAGGAGTAATCGCTAACACTTTCTCATCTTGTTCGGCAATGTCGCACAACCATTTACCGAAGACTTGAGAAAAGGTCGGTAAACCGGGTTTGGTGGCCGGTTTTTTAAATAGCGATGGGTCAAACTTAGGCACAGCATGCCAACCGATAGGATCTTTTTCAGCAGGTTCATAACCACGACCTTTTTTGGTCATGATGTGCAGCACTTGTGGACCTTTCAGATTACGCATATTGCGCATTGTCTCGACCAGAGCGTCTACATCATGGCCATCGATAGGACCTATGTAGTTGAAACCTAACTCTTCAAATAGAGTGCCAGGAACGACCATACCTTTGAGGTGTTCCTCAGTCCGCTTGGCCATTTCTTTGATGACTGGCATACCTTTCAACACTTTTTTGCCGCCTTCGCGCAGTGTGGTGTAGAAACGGCCTGACATCAGTTGTGCTAAATGATTATTGAGGGCGCCGACATTTTCTGAAATCGACATTTCGTTGTCGTTCAGTACCACGAGCATGTCATTGTGCAAGTCGCCCGCGTGGTTCATGGCTTCAAACACCATGCCGCCAGTCATAGCGCCATCGCCGATCACAGCTACAACTTTACGACCTGCTTGTTCTTTTTCTGCAGCTATCGCCATCGCCAGCGCGGCGCTAATCGACGTGCCTGAATGGCCAACGCTGAAAGTGTCGTATTCACTTTCTTCACGCCATGGGAAAGGATGTAAGCCATCTTTTTGCCGAATGGTGTGCATCTTGTCACGTCGACCCGTGAGAATTTTATGGGGGTAGGCTTGATGGCCTACGTCCCAGATCAGTCGATCAAAGGGGGTATTGTAGACATAGTGCAGTGCCACAGTGAGTTCTACTGTGCCGAGCCCAGAGGCAAAATGTCCGCTGGACATGCCAACAGACTTAAGAAGGAACTCGCGCAGTTCATCGGCTACTTGTGGTAAAAGTGCCTGAGGAAGCTGGCGGAGCTCATTGGGGGTGTTGGCCTGCGCCAACACGGGAAACTGAGAAATGTCCAAACTCATAGCGAGATACTTCGACTCTTATTATATTCTTCGCTCAATGATATAGCGGGCGAAGTCTGCAATTAACTGGCTATTGTATGGCAATTTAGCCAGCGCTGATAGTGCCTCTTGGATCAGTTGTTTGGCGGTGTCTTGTGCACCTTGTAGTCCAAGTAGTTGTGGAAACGTACTCTTATTCGATTCAGTATCAGAGCCTTGCGGTTTACCTAGCTCTTCGGTGGTGGCTACGATGTCAAGGATATCGTCTTGTACTTGGAAGGCGAGTCCGACCGCACGAGCAAAATCCATCATAGCAGCATACTGATCTTTTGGCGCGTTTGCGGCGATCAAAGCTAACTCAACGGCGCAGCTGATAAGGGCGCCGGTTTTCATATTATGTAGCTGAGTTAATGCTTTAAGATCAATATGTTTATCGGTCGAGGCTAAGTCTATCGCTTGGCCTCCACACATACCACGATAACCTGAGGCTTTGGCTAATACTCTTACCATAGCAATATGTTGTTCGCTGCTGATCCCTGCTACGGCTTCGGTGACAATTTCAAAGGCTAAGGTTTGCAGAGCATCCCCCGCTAAAATGGCCGTCGCTTCATCAAAGGCAATATGCACAGTCGGCTGGCCACGGCGGAGCTCGTCATCGTCCATGGCGGGTAAATCGTCGTGGATTAATGAATAAGCATGGATACATTCAATGGCTGCGGCGCAAGCATCTAACTTTTCGAGTTCGACCCCAAACATGCGTCCTACACTGTATACGAGGAACGGTCGAATGCGCTTCCCTCCCAATAAGGCACCGTAAGTCATAGCGGCTTTTAATTGGGGAGCGGTATCTTCAAGCGTACTAAAACGCTGTTTTAATTGATCATCAACTCGTTGTTGATATTCTTGAATGGTACTGACTAACACGCTTATTCGCCCTCAACGGCATAGGGGGATAGGGGCGCATTTTCGTCTTGTTTCAGTAAAATGGCCACTTTTTGTTGGGCTTGTTCGAGTTTTGCTTGGCTATTTCGAACGAGATTGATGCCACGTTCAAATTGTTTTAACGCGTCATCGAGGGAGATATCGCCTTGTTCTAGATCGGCAACGATGCGTTCAAGTTCGCCAAGGGATTCTTCAAAACTAAGATTTTCGGGTTTCTTCGCCACGTTCAGGTTTCCTTTGATTTAGCGGACACAAGGTATATCAGGGCGGCGTAAGGGTCAAATTCAGACTAAAGATATTTGCTCAATAGCACGCTTTGTTACTGAAATTTTTCCAGAAAATATAAATTGTCGCTAAACTTGCTTAGTGTGTGTCCGATAACTGACAATAGTATCATCATTTGTATGGTAATTTTTAACTGGATAAACAAGGCTCGTATGTGTGTCGGTGAGATTATCTTATTCGGTAGAATAACTGAGTGTTCTTGCTTACCCAGAGTAAGTATTATGTCGTTTATTACGAAAATTGAGGAGCCGTTGTGGATTTAGCAACAATAATCGGAATTGTGGGAGCCTTTGGTTTTATTCTCGGCGCTATGGTGACCAGTGGCGGCTTGATGATTTTCGTTGATGTGCCCTCGATCCTGATTGTGTTCGGTGGGTCCTTCTTCGTGGTAATGATGAAGTTCACTCTTAAACAGTTTTTTAGTGCCGTTAAAATTGCTTTGAAAGCCTTTGTATTTAAGATTGATAAACCAGAAGATTTGATTGAGCAGTCCGTGACGATGGCGGATGCCGCCCGTAAAGGGGGGTTTTTGGCATTAGAAGAAGCGCAAATTACCAATACTTTTATGCAAAAGGCTGTTGATATGTTGGTCGACGGTCACGATGGTGAAGTGGTGCGTGCAGCCCTAGAGAAGGATATCGCTCTAACGGAAGAACGTCATCGGACGGGGATTGGCATATTTAGAGCCTTTGGCGATGTTGGCCCAGCGATGGGCATGATAGGTACGCTTGTGGGTCTTGTGGCCATGCTATCTAACATGTCAGATCCTAAATCTATTGGTCCCTCGATGGCCGTTGCTTTGTTAACCACATTATACGGCGCTATGGTCGCTAACATGGTTTGCTTGCCTATCGCGGATAAGCTAACAATTAGGATGGGAGAAGAAATGCTTAACCGTAATCTTATTATGGATGCGGTATTGGCGATTCAAGACGGACAAAACCCTAGGGTGATTGAAGGCTTCTTGAAAAATTATCTGGCTGAGAAAAATCGCAAAATAGATACAACGGACGGAGAGTAGCCAATGGCTAAGGCTAAGTGCAACTGTCCACCGCCCGGAGCACCTATGTGGCTTGCAACATTTGCCGACTTGATGTCGCTGTTGATGTGTTTCTTCGTATTGTTATTGTCATTTTCTGAAATGGACGTGATGAAGTTTAAACAGATCGCGGGCTCAATGAAGTATGCCTTTGGTGTGCAAAATAAGGTGGAAGTTAAAGACATCCCGAAAGGGACTTCTGTCATTGCCTTAGAATTTAGACCAGGTCGCCCCGATCCGACTCCGATTGAAATCATTAACCAGCAAACGAATGAAATGACTGAACCTGTATTGGATTTCCAAGCGGGTGAAGACGATAGTGCGGGAGGCGTGCAGCAGCAAAATGGTTCTCAGCGGGGTGGCGAAGCGAGTGCTACGGCGCAAGAAGTGGCCGATGCGGTTAAAGCGGAAGCGGCAGCGGCGCAAGAAAAGATCAATCAGCAAGTGAAGAAGATGGCGCAGGAGCTCAATAAAGAGATCACCGATGGAGCGATTGAAATTGAGTCATTAGGTCAGCAGATTATTATTCGTATACGTGAGAAGGGTTCATTTGCTTCTGGCTCAGGTTTCCTGCAGCCTCGATTTAAACCTGTGGTACGCTCAGTCGGCGAATTGTTAAAAGATGTGCCAGGTGTCATCACAGTGTCAGGTTACACGGATGATATGCAAATAAGCGATGAGCTCTATAGTTCTAATTGGGATTTATCCAGCAAACGTGCCGTGGCAGTGGCCCATGAGTTAGTACAGGTCAGCGGCTTTGATTCTAATCGAATGAAAGTGGTTGGTATGGCGTCTAACAATCCGATTGTGCCTAACGATTCTCCGGAAAATCGTGCCCGTAACCGCAGGGTTGAAATTGCTATTGAGCAAGGTAAAGCTAAGGAGTCTGAAGAAATTCAGATAGGTAATTCGCCTTAAGTGTTTAGATACTCTCCCAATCTAAAGCCGCAATAATCTTGCGGCTTTTTTATTGAGCTAATATGGACTTTTCCCTTTTTAGTTAACGTGTTATGCATCAAATTTCTGTGGTTGATTTAAATCCATTTGGGCTTTACGTTAATCACATTGAGTGTGTAATCCCTAAGTTTCCTTAACTATCCCTCAACGACTTATTGTTAATGATTCATCTCAAATCACTTATTTTAAGCAGGGAAATTCAAACCATTCGAATAGGCTTTAGTGACATTATTTCAGCCTAATTAGCTGCCGTGATTTAGTCATTAATACGCAATGAATACGCAATGAATACGCCATAAATGTGGCCTGTGTAGCTGTTGGCTATGTGCGCTGAAACTCGCCTTTTTAGGTTGCTTGGGTATATAATCCCCCGATTATTCTTTTAACCAATTTTGCTGTTTTAAAATTGCCCGCGGAAATCCCATGAAGTTTATTGTAAAGCTGTATCCAGAAATCATGATGAAGAGCAAGCCTGTACGCATGCGCTTCACCAAAATGCTCGAAACTAACATCCGTAATGTGCTTAAAAAAGTTGACGAAGATGCAAAAGTGCAGCGTCAATGGGACCGCATTATGGTGATGGTACCAAAGGATAAGCCAGAATTGGCCCAAGCTTTCGGTGAGCGTCTGGCGTGTATTCCTGGCATTGCACACGTAGTGCAAGTGGATGAGTACAGCTTTGAATCTGTTGATGATATTTATCAGCAAGTCTTGCCTGTTTACCGTGACCAACTCGCGGGTAAAACCTTCTGCGTGCGAGTAAAGCGTACTGGCGATCATGATTTTAATTCTATTGAAGTTGAGCGTTATGTCGGTGGTGGCTTAAACCAGTTTACTGATGCGCTGGGCGTGCGTTTAAAGAATCCGGACATTACCGTTAATTTAGAGATTGAGCGCGATAACCTTTATATGGTGACTAAGCGTATTGAAGGCCTAGGCGGTTTTCCGATGGCAACACAGGAAGATGTATTGTCCTTGATTTCGGGTGGTTTTGACTCTGGCGTTTCTAGCTATCAATTTATCAAAAAAGGCGCTCGTACCCACTACTGCTTCTTCAATCTGGGCGGCGCACAGCATGAAATTGGTGTTAAACAAGTGGCTTACCATTTGTGGAAAACCTACGGTGAATCCCATAAAGTGAAGTTTATCTCTGTGCCTTTTGAGCCTGTGGTTGCTGAGATTTTAGAGCGTATCGATAACGGTCAAATGGGCGTTGTATTGAAACGCATGATGATGCGTACCGCGGCGCGTATCGCCGAGCGTATGGGCATTCAAGCCTTAGTTACCGGTGAAAGTTTAGGCCAAGTGTCTAGCCAGACCCTGACCAACTTAAACGTCATCGACCGTTGTACTGAGTTATTGATTCTACGTCCCTTAATCGCCATGGATAAGCAAGACATTATCAACGAGAGCCGTAAAATCGGCACCGAAGATTTTGCTAAATCAATGCCTGAATATTGCGGCGTAATTTCGCAAAAGCCAACGGTAAAAGCGGTATTAGCTAAGGTTGAAGCGGAAGAGAAAAAGTTCTCTGAGGATTTGATCGATCAGATCATCGCCCAATCTGTCACTATCGATATCAGGGAGATCGCAGAACAAATGGATACTCGGATTACTGAGACTGAAACGGTTGCCAGTATCGATACCAACCAAGTGGTCATTGATATTCGTGCCCCTGAAGAAGAGGAAAGTAAACCGCTGCAAATTGAAGGTATTGAGATAAAGCGCATCCCATTCTTCAAGTTAGCGACTCAGTTTGCCGATCTCGATAAGCAAAAGACTTATTTGCTTTATTGTGAGCGTGGGGTGATGAGTAAATTGCAGGCATTGTATTTAATCGAGCAAGGCTACACGAACGTGAAAGTGTATCGTCCATAAGTCGGGCGAAAACCTGCCCATTGCCGTATATCGTCAGTGGGATTGATTTGCTATTTAAGTACAAAAAAGCCGCATATTAATGCGGCTTTTTCTTTGCTCTTACTGAGCGCGACCTGAGTTTCAGTGTCGTTTAGGTTATTCGGCTTTAACGACTTGCTGATGAGATGCGACATCGTCTGTGGCAATCAGCAGAGTGGCTTCTTGTAGCACTTCTTGGTGCATTTTATTCATTGCAGCGGTTAAATCTGCAGTGATATTGGCTTGCAAGTCGCTTGTGTCAATGACGATTTCGTCAACGAGTACATTTGCACTGGCATTGAAGCTGAGTGCTGAGACTAATATTAACGCAAACGCCGATTTTAAATTGAACATAGTCGCCTCCGGGCTGACAAATTAACGCTGTCAGACATTCCCATCATCAACTTTGAGATTGTCTAACTTAGGTATTTCATAGCTATGGATGTTTCATCGCTATTGGTGTTTCGTTGATAAGCTGTTTCATTGGCGCAAAATTTAACCAAAAACGCTGGCCTTTACAAACGATTAAATGTAACAATACGGATTAGAAAAACTAATTAAAAAACGAGACTGAGATCACTATGTCGAGACGATTACCACCGCTTAATGCGGTTAAAGCTTTTGAGGCAGCCGCGCGGCATTTGAGCTTTACGCGGGCAGCGGAAGAATTGTTTGTTACACAGGCTGCGGTGAGCCATCAAATAAAGGCATTAGAAGATTTCCTCGGATTAAAATTATTTCGTCGAAAGAACCGTTCTTTGCTATTAACCGAAGAAGGGCAAAGCTATTTTCTCGACATCAAAGATATCTTTATTCAGCTTGCCGATGCCACCGACAGATTACTCGCCCGCAGTGCGATTGGTTCGCTGACGGTCAGTATGTCACCCAGTTTTGCGATTCAATGGCTAGTGCCACGTTTGGCTAAATTCAGTGAGAAAAATCCCGATATCGATGTGCGAATTAAGGCCGTTGATACCGAAGCGAGTTCATTAACCGATGATGTGGATGTGGCTATTTATTATGGCTTAGGTAATTGGCCTGGGCTACGTGCGGATAAGCTCAGAAACGAAGTGCTTATTCCCGTGTGTTCGCCCATGTTGCTCAACGGTCCTAAACCACTCTCAAAACCGAGCGATTTAAAGTATCACACGTTATTACATGATATGAATCGTCACGATTGGCAGGCGTGGTTTAGGCAATGTGGCATTACCGATATTAATGTGAATCAAGGACCTATTTTCAGTCATTCGTCTTTGGTATTGCAGGCGGCGGCCCACGGTCAAGGGGTTGCTCTGGGTTACAGCGTGCTGGCTCGCCCCGATATCAAAGCTGGGCGACTTGTGTGCCCATTCCAAGAAGTCTTGGTCAGTAAAGATGCTTACTACTTAGTTTGCCAGCAAAACCATGCTGAGCTGGGTAAAGTGGTGGCGTTTCGTGAATGGATGTTAGACATGTTTGCCGAGGAGTCTCGCAGTGAGTTGTTGCCCGGATAAGCCGATTTATGTATTAGAAGGGGAGCCTGCGAGTACTTTGATTTTATTGGCCCACGGTGCGGGTGCTAACATGGATTCTGATTTTATGCAGGCCATGTCGGCGGGATTCGTTGCTCAGGGCTTCCGAGTGATGCGCTTTAATTTTCCTTATATGCAGGCGAATGCAGTCGATGGCAAACGGCGTCCACCGGACCGTGCGCCTAAATTGCTTGCGTGTTTTACACATATGCTCGATATCGCCCACTCACAACCACAAGTTGAACGTGTGGTGTTAATGGGGAAATCCATGGGCGGTCGTATGGCGGCCCTATTAGCCTGTGATCCTGCATTAGCGGCGCGCATCGATAGGGTGATTTGTTTAGGTTATCCTTTTGTGCCACTCAAAGGCGGCGAGCCTAGATTGGAACCTTTGAATGAATGCCAAGTCCCAGTATTAGTCGTACAGGGGGAGCGGGATAAGTTTGGTGGCAAAGCGCAGATCCCAAGCTGGCCCTTGAAAGCTGAGATAGGATTGGTTTGGATAACCGACGGCGATCATAGTTTTGTCCCAAGAAAGTCGTCAGGCACCAGTGAAGTCACTAACCTTGCACGTGCTATTGATTTATCAAGTGATTTTATTCGTGAGCTTGATGTTGAGCGAATAAATGTTGAATGAGTTAATCCCATTCCAGCAGGAGCGTTAAATGCGTAAAGGTTTATTGTTACTCGCCGCCGTGAGCGGATTCTTAGCCGTCGCTTTAGGGGCTTTTGGTGCCCATGGTTTAAAAGCGGTCGCGCCACCAAACTTAATTGAAGTCTTTAACTTAGGTGTGCAATATCATTTCTACCATACCTTTGCCCTCATCATGGTTGCCTTCTCGGGCCAATGGTTAACCTCGCGTTTACTGGACTGGTCGGCATATCTCTTTGTCGCAGGCATAGTACTATTTTCGGGCTCACTATATGGACTGGCTTTGTTTGGGACTAAGTGGTTAGGTCCTATTACGCCTATGGGTGGTGGTTGTTTCTTACTCGGTTGGTTATTATTTGCCGCCGCGGTATGGCGTCACAAAGTTATCGACGGCCATGAGTCTTAATCGCAGATGCTTATGTGAGTTAAAAGGCTTAGGGTGCACCTAAGCCTTTTTTATTTCTCTAATCGCAATTCAAGGTTCAGCAGTAGGCAAATAGGGCATTTGTGGATTGAAATTGGTATACTGGCGCCCAAATCGATAGTCAGCCAATGCTTTGGCTTGGATTTCTCAGGGATCCCCATGAAAAACCTATTTTTATTTTGCCGCGCAGGCTTTGAAAAAGAATGCGCTGCAGAAATCCAACAGCGAGCCGGTGAGCTCAATGTGGGTGGCTTTGTTAAGGCCAACAATAACGACGCTTATGTTGTATACCAATGTTTTGAAGACGACGCTGCTGATACGTTAGTCAAACAATTACCTTTAGATTCGCTCATTTTCGCTCGCCAGATGTTTGCTGCTAGCGACTTGTTAGTCGACTTGCCTGAAAATGACAGAATAAGCCCAATCGTTGCGGCGCTCAGTGACGTCAGCAAAGCGGGTGAAGTGCGGGTTGAAACACCTGACACTAACGAAGCGAAAGAGCTCTCGGCTTTTTGCCGTAAGTTCACTGTGCCTTTACGCCAGCATTTGAAAAAATCGGGTAGCTTGCTCGCGCAGGAAAATCCCAAACGTCCGATTATCCACGTGTGTTTTATTGGCCCCGGCCGTGCCTATGTGGGTTATTCCTACAGTAATAACAGTTCGCCACATTTTATGGGCATTCCACGCCTTAAAATGGCGGCGGATGCACCGAGTCGTTCTAGTCTGAAACTCGACGAAGCCTTTGGCCAATTCGTGCCTAAGGAAGAGCAAGAAGAGCGTATTCGCAGTGGCATGAACTCAGTGGATTTGGGCGCTTGCCCTGGTGGCTGGACTTATCAACTGGTGCGTCGCGGCATGTTTGTGTCGGCAGTTGATAATGGCCCTATGGATGAAAAACTGATGGAAACGGGCCAAGTGAAACATTACCGTGAAGACGGTTTCCGTTTCGAACCGCAACGTAAAAATATCTATTGGCTGGTGTGCGACATGGTTGAGAAACCTGCGCGTGTTGCCGAACTGATTGAAGCTTGGGCGATTAACGGTTGGTTTAAGGAAGCGATTTTTAACCTTAAATTACCGATGAAGAGCCGCTATAAAGAAGTGACAGCCATTCTTGAGACCATGCAGACGATTCTTAAAGAGAATGGTGTGACGGATTTTAAAGTGCAGTGTAAGCATCTTTATCACGACCGTGATGAAGTGACAGTGCATTTATGGCTACGTCCTAATACCGCGTGGAATTAATTGCTGCGCTAACCCTGCGGTGATCTTGTTGTCGCTAGAATGGTAATCGTCAGGCGGGTTTAAAGCCACGCAGGTTTAAAAGCTAGATAACAAAAAGCCCCAAAGGAAACTTTGGGGCTTTTTTGTGTTTACTCATTTGAGTTTCAAGCGCTTGCTTCTTTTAAGCTTTTGCTTGAACAAGCGCGTTATAGGCTCGTCTTAAACGCGCTTAGCATTGAGATCACAGACGCTCAAGCACCGCTTGCGTGAAGTCAGTCGTGCCGTGAGTGCCGCCTAAATCGCGAGTCGTACGGTCGCCTTCTTCGATCACTGCAGATACCGCTTTACGGATTTGCTCAGCTTTGTCAGCCATACCTAAGTATTCCAGCATTTGGATAGACGCTAAAATCACTGAGGTTGGGTTTGCGAGGTTTTTGCCTGCGATATCAGGTGCACTACCGTGAACGGCTTCGAAAATTGCAGCATCACGGCCAATGTTTGCGCCAGGTGCCATACCTAAACCACCTACTAAACCGGCACACAGGTCCGATAAAATGTCACCGAACAGGTTGGTCGTCACGATCACATCGAAGTTTTCTGGGTTCATCACTAACTTCATGCACGTTGCATCGACGATCATTTCTTCTGTCTTGATGTCTGGGTAACGTAGGCTCACTTCACGGGCCACTTTCAGGAACAGGCCTGACGTTGACTTCATGATGTTGGCTTTGTGTACAATAGTGACTTTCTTACGGTTTTCTTTACGAGCCAGTTCGTAGGCGAAAGTGGCGATTTGCTCAGCACCTTGGCGAGTGACGATACTGGTTGCTTCTGCCGTTAAGCCATCTTCAGACACTTTTTGACCATGGCCAGAATACATGCCTTCGGTGTTTTCACGTACTGTGATGATATCGATATTTTCGTAACGGGCTTGGGTACCTTTGAAAGACAGTACTGGGCGTACGTTAGCATACAGACCGAATTTCTTACGCAAGGTTACGTTGATAGAAGTAAAGCCTTCACCAACGGGAGTCGTCAGCGGCCCTTTCAGCGTGATACGGTTTTTTTCAATGAGTTCTAAAGTGCGTGCTGGCAGTAACTCGCCTTGCTTTTCAAGTGCAGTCAGGCCGGCATCGGCAAATTCATATTCAAAATCACAGCCCGCTTTATCAAGAATTTTTAAGGCTGAATCAATAATACTTGGGCCAATTCCATCACCTGGAATTACGGTTATCGTTCTTTTTGACATGGAGAAGTCCTTCCACGGTTCGTCGTTACTGCAATTGTCTGCCCCAGTGCTAACTGGATAGCAGGACTATGAATTTGGTATTTTTTCTGCCTATTATTTTAACCATCTTTGGTCAAACTTCACAGGAAATAGTGAGCAATATCACGATTTTTTATGTGGTATAACTTGTAAAAATACTGGGTTCTCACCATGATGGAGAGCCAATGGTTAAAAAAGTCTACTTTAGTCTAACAAATATATAAAAGAGGAAGACATTGAAGTTAATCCCTATCACATCTCTGGTTTTGTTATCCCTTGGAATATTGCCAGCAGTGCAGGCTGAAACCAGCACTAAACCGCTCACCCTAACAGACATTATGCATTTTGAATCCCTTGAAAAGCCGGTTATCTCAGATAAGGGGCAAGTCATCGCGGTCGAGTCTGCGCCCGATCGCGGGGATAGTCACGTCATTGTGAAAAATGTCCTGTCGCAGCAAAGCTATCAAATCGCGGGGGGGTCAGATCCCTTGGTGAACCACGATGGTCGTTATGTAGCTGTGGTGGTTAAACCGAGTTTGCTCACGCGTGATGCCAAGGCGAAGAAAAAACTCAAATCCGACATGGTGTTGCTCGATACTCAAACTGGCACGCAAACTCGCTTCGAGCGTGTGAAGGAATTTGTGTTCAGTGATGACGGTAAGCATCTGGCGATTTGGTTTGAGGCTGATGAAGAGTCCAA
This sequence comes from Shewanella sp. SM23, assembly GCF_025654295.1. Classification (NCBI taxonomy): domain Bacteria; kingdom Pseudomonadati; phylum Pseudomonadota; class Gammaproteobacteria; order Alteromonadales; family Shewanellaceae; genus Shewanella; species Shewanella sp. SM23. The sequence goes on along the minus strand of NZ_JAKKRM010000006.1, from coordinate 34,986 downwards.
AAAAGATGCTGAGCCTAAAACTACCGAAAAACTCGCTGAAGCAGGCACACAAAGCCCTGCGAATATTGATAAGCCAAAGGTCGATAAGTTTGACCAAGGTCGACGTTTTACGTTGCTCAGTTTAGAAGACCAAACAAAGCGAATTGATGTCGAGCAGGTTACTGGCTATGTTTTTGATAAGGCAAGCCGTAGACTCGCGCTGGCAGTGAACGATATCACCAATAAGCAACATCAATTGCAGTTAGTCGATTTAAACACTCACAAAAAAACCGTTGCCTTTGATTCGCCTAGCCAACAGATTGGTGCGTTAGCGCTGGCTAAAAATGGTCGTTGGCTTGCATTTACGCAGGGCAAAGACAGTGAGTTACCTTATGGCCGCAGCTATCAGTTATCGCTGGTCGATTTGCAGTCGGGCAAAATCAGTAAAATCCCTGAGTCACCCGAGTGGAAACTTAATCGCTACACAAGTTTAAGCTTCTCATTGGACAGCGAAAGGTTGTTCTTTGGCCGTGTACCAGAGGTGAGTCAGCAGCTCAGTTTGCAGAAGATCACCGAAGAAAAAGACCTGTTCGATACAAATATTGTCACCGGACAGCGTGGGCTTAAGGTGTGGCATGGGGATGATCCTCGTATTAAGCCTAATGAAATCAAGCAATATGAGAATGAGCAAAAACGCACTTACCTTGCGGTATTGCATTTAGGCTCAAATAACGTGGTGCAGCTTGGCGATAAAACTGTTCCAGATGTGACGATTTCACAACATAAACGTTTTATGTTGGCCAGTTCAGATTTGCCCTATCGCAAGATGGCAACTTGGGCAGGGTTCTACCAAGATTATTATCTGGTCGATATTAATACTGGCAGTAAAGTGCCATTTTTGACACAACAGCCGAGTGATGCCGAGCCTACGCTGTCGGGAAATGGCAAGTATGTGGCTTATTATCAGCAAGGTAATGTGTATCTTTATGATATTGCACAGGACCGTCGCACTAATCTCACAAAATCCCTAAAGGTCAGTTTTGCCGATGAAGACCACGATTATCCATCCAGTGCTCCAGGATATGGTTTTGGTCCTTGGCTTAAAAATGATGCGGGTTTCTTGGTTTACGACAAATACGATGTTTGGCAGTTTAATACCGAATCTAAGGCGGGTTTTGCCTTAACCGCAGGTAAAGGGCGTACCCAGAAAATTCAATATCGCCTTGAGGGCTTAGTCGATAATCCCGATGAGCCGGCAGAGCTTGCCTATAACGCCACTGTGTTACTCCACGGTTATAGTGATAAAACCAAGGCCGATGGTTTTTATCAAGCCACCTTGGGCGAAGCAGGCGTGAAGACGTTGATGCAAGGTGAGTATAAGCTGACAGTATTGGGACGCAGTAAAGACGGCGATACTATCGTGTTTTCTAAGGAACGTTTTGACTTATTCCCTGACTTGTATACGGCTAACTATAGCGCACCGCAAAATGCAGTTAAGCAAACCGATTTAGATAAGCAGCGTCAAGCCTTTAACTGGAGCCAATCCGAGTTAGTTCACTGGACAAATGGCGATGGTAAACCGTTAGATGGCGTGCTGATCAAGCCGACGAATTATCAAGCGGGTAAGCGCTATCCTGTACTGGTTTATTACTATCGCTTTATGACGGATAGACTGCACGCCTTCCCGCAGATGAACATTAACCACAGACCTAACTTTGCTTGGTACATCAATAATGGCTATGCGGTGTTTCTACCGGACATTCGCTTTGAAATCGGTTACCCAGGGGCGAGCTCAGTACAAGCGCTCACGTCTGGCGTGCAAAAGCTGATTGAGATAGGAATTGCTGATCCCGATGCTATTGGTTTGCAAGGTCATTCTTGGAGTGGCTATCAAACGGCGTTTGCCATTACTCAAACTCAGATGTTTAAGGCAGCGGTTGCAGGTGCTCCAGTATCGAATATGACCAGTGCCTATAGCGGTATTCGCCACGGCACGGGCATTGCGCGTCAGTTCCAATATGAAACCGGACAGAGTCGTATTGGCGCAAGTTTGTTTGCCGCGCCGCAAAAGTATATTGAAAACTCGCCAGTATTTTATGCTGACCGTATTCAAACGCCTTTGATGATCATGTTTGGTGATAAGGACGATGCAGTGCCTTGGGAACAAGGTGTTGAAATGTACTTAGCCATGCGCCGTGCGGGTAAAGAGGTGGTGTTCTTGCAATACGAGGATGAGCCGCATCACTTGAAAAAGTACCCGAACAAGCTCGATTACAGCATTCGCATGATGCAATATTTCGACCATTATCTGAAGGGGAAACCCGCGCCAGAATGGCTCAGCAAAGGTGAAGCCTATGTCGAGTATAAGGCCGATGATGAATAGGCAATTGGCTTAGTTGTTTTACAACTGAGTCAATTCGTTGATTATAAAAGTAAAAACACCACCGATTCGGTGGCGTTTTTATTTAACTGTCAGTCGTATTTATTTACTGGTTAATGTCTCTTGGGCAGAGCTGAGGGCTGTGTCAGTATCTGCATCGAGATATTGCTTATAGGTATCTTGGCCCCAAGCAATCAATTGATCATTTTCAAAAATAAGTGGGGTACATTCCTCTTTCGTGGTTACACCGTCTGATTTTTCATGGTGAGTGCGATAAAAGAGCACCTGTAGCTTGGTTTCTTTTACGGCTTTGGCCTCTGAAAAGTCAGCTTTACCTAGTAACTGTTTTACTGAAACGATATTTTGCCCTAGCGCTAACTCGTTCATTTTTTGGCTGTTATAGGATTGTCTGTCCTCCCAACTCATGTCATCTGGCGTAGGTTCATAAACGAGTACCACCACAGCGACAAAGGCGACGTAGGCGGCGAAAATGCTACCGATGATTACCGAAACTTTTGATTTCATTTACAGTTATTCCTTTACCTCATTAAATGAGTCACGTTATTACGTCCATAAAATACGCTTTTGTTGTTCTAAGGTAAATGCGTTAATTGCAACTTTATATTAACAGATGTTTAGGCAGGATTGATTGGGTTTTCAGGCAGGCAGTTATTATCAGGCAAGGAGTTCATCACGCGAAAATTTTTTAAATTAATATTGAGTGGTAGGTCTGTTTGTAACTGCGCGAGCTTATAGCTGAGTCTTGCCATCTCCTTACCTTCGGCAAGTTTTTTGGCTTGTTTAGCGCCTAAGTTAGATAGCGATGAAAACAAGGTTGGTAAGCTTCTAAAGGTTTTCAATAATTCGGCAGCCGACTTAGGGCCTATGCCCGCAATACCAGGAATTTTATTACCGCTATCGCCAGCTAATGCCATCAAGTCGAGAAATTGGCTGCGTTCGACACCGAGTTTTTGTTCCAATGCAGCGATATCTAAGTACTGCTGATTAAAGTGATCCCACTGGCTGATTTGGCGATGATTGAGCTGACTAAAACCTTTATCGGTGGACACAATTATGGCTTCACCCTGCGCTTTGGCGGTTTTTATCGCTAGAGTGGCAATCACATCATCGGCTTCAGCCGCCGCATAAATGGAGCCAATGTTCATCATGGTTAAGTGATCTTGCAGCGCAGCAAGGCCTTTTGCCAGCGGCTCTGGCATAGGTTTACGGCCTTTTTTGTAATCGGGGTAAAGCTGTTTACGCCATGAGATTTCATCACCGTCCCACACGATAGCCACATGGGTAGGGCGATGCACCCGCAGCAGTTTAGTACACGCCAAACTGACGCGCTCTGTGAGGCTTTGCATATCGGATTCATCGGGGATCGCCGCATAGATGCGGCGAACCAAGTTGAGACCATCTATGATTAAAAACTTGTTCATGGGGTGTTGTTGCTTCGCTCTCTATTTCACTATTTGATAGCAAGGAATATAGGCGCTTCCTGGAAGCTTCATTCTTTGTTGTTGTACAAATGCACTCAAGAGTTTATCCATCATATCCATGAGCTTGGGATCGCCTTTTAATTGGAAGGGTCCATCACGCTCTATGTGCTTGATTGTTTCCGACTTGACGTTACCCGCCACTATACCCGAAAACGCTTTACGCAGGTTGGCGGCTAATTCGGCTTTGTTGGTTTGGAAGTGTAGATCTAAGTTTGCCATCACTTCGTGGCTTGGGATAAAAGGTAACTGAAACTCAGACTCTATCTTCAGTGCCCACTGATATTGGTAAGCATCACCTGTTGAGCGGCGATAGGCTTTTACTTGCTCCATTCCTTGCTTCATGATGCGTGCCACTTCAGTGGGATTATCTATGATAATTTGGTACTTTTTCTGAGCTTCTGGTCCTAAGGTTGAGGCAATAAACTCATCAATCTTAATGAAGTAATCTGCGCTCTCCGTTGGGCCTGTGAGTATCAGCGGGAAAGGCGTTTGTTGGTTTTCTTCGTTAAGTAAAATACCCAATATATAGAGCAATTCTTCAGCTGTGCCAGCACCGCCAGGGAAGATAATAATACCATGGCCTAAGCGCACGAAAGCTTCGAGGCGCTTTTCAATATCGGGTAAGATCACCAGTTCATTGACAATTTGATTCGGTGGCTCGGCGGCAATAATACTTGGTTCAGTTAAACCAATATATCGTGCATTTTTAATCCGTTGTTTGGCATGACCTATCGCCGCACCTTTCATCGGACCTTCCATCGCGCCAGGACCACAGCCAGTGCAAATATCTAATTCTCTCAGGCCAAGTTGATAACCTACCTCACGTGTGTACTGGTATTCGATGGCATTAATACTGTGTCCGCCCCAACAGACGACCACATTAGGGTCTTTCATCGGTGCTATCGCCCTCGCATTACGCAGAATATCAAACACCACATTGGTGATATGGTGGGCATTGGTCAGATTAATGTGTTTTAGTGAGTCATATCTATCACTGATATAAAGGATATCGCGTAAGACAGAGAACAGATGTTCCTGAATTCCCGTGATAATTTGACCATCGACAAAGGCTTGTTCGGGGGGATTGATCAGTTCTAATTTTACACCGCGCTCCCGTTGTAGAACGTTGATGTCGAAATCATGGTATTGCTCGAATAGGGCTTTAGAGTTGTCGGTTTTTAAACCCGCGGCAAGCACTGCTAAGGAGCAGTTGCGGTACAGTTGGTATAGGGCACTTTTGGCACTATTTTTGAGTCGATCAACTTCAAGTTGCGAAAGCTGATCCATGCTGCCTTTTGGGCTGACTTTTACTATCATTTACCACTCCTTCGTCATGACAGGAGTGATTAGAGGAGGCGTATAGTGGGGCTTAATTATACGTCAATCACAACCCTGTCTCTGCTTTCGTGTTTCGCTTTGTAGAGTGCTGCATCGGCGCGTTCAAAGGTCTCATGTATGAGTTCACTTCCCATAACTTGCGCAGCCCCTATAGATACTGTAACTGTAATTCTCTGATTTTTAAATTTAAATGGAATATTTTTTACTTTCTCGCGCACTCTGTTTAAAAGTTGAGCGATATCAGCAGGTGCCACATCAGGTAATAGCAGTACAAATTCTTCACCACCATAGCGGGCTACAAATTCTGTATCTCGCAGTGAGTTTTTCAATGCCATTGCTATAACTTGCAAGGTTTTATCACCTGTACTGTGGCCAAAACTGTCGTTGATGGTTTTGAAGTGATCGATATCGGCAACGGCAACCCACAGCGGGGACTTATGCCGTTGATAGTTACGGTATTCTAGCTCCATGCGCTCTTCTAATGCAGCACGGTTAGGCAATTGAGTTAAGCTGTCGAGTAAGTTGAGTTTTTGTTGTTCAAACAAACGCTCTTTGTAGGTGTTAGCCTCACTACTTAACTCATTAAGCTCTTTGCGCATTGTCTCCATCGACTTGCGCAGCAGAGCTTGCTCTCTTTGCTCTAGGGCTTCTTTACGGGCTAATGCCGAGCGGATAGAGTTAAGTTGCTCTGTTAGTTGAGCTTTAAGGTCAACGACGTCTTCCACATCGATAATGATTTCACCTGCATTATCGACGCGGGTGTTAATCTCACGATTCAGCTGGGTTTTTAATTGGAAGCTACGTTGATTGTGATTGTAAGACTCGCTCACCACCTCACGTACCGCGGCTAAGGCATCATTGAGTGCAAACAAAAACTCTTGGGATGCCGATTTCTCGCGGGCGATGTTATCAAGCAATAACGCTAAAATGGTTTGGTAGGCTTCGAGCAAGCTATCAACTTCAATCTCAGAAGAGAGTACTTCTTTGATCACTAATACTTGGTCACGTTGATCTTTACGGAACTCGATTTCCGAAATCATCTGCGCCAGCTCATGGGCTAGTTGCCTGTGTTTTGGTAAGACATCAAGTTTTTCAGATTCACTAAATTGTAGCTGTAATATGGTTTCGTAGAAGCCAATGATTTGCTTAACTTTAGGTATATATTCCCACACGGTATGAAAAGGTTTAGCCAGATCTTGCTTGAAGTAATTGACTTCTTTTTTGAGTTTTTCAGGTGCTGAGTTCACGCGTTGGATCTGACGGATCACCTGTGACAAACCCGTACGACTCTCTTCGAGTTGTACCATCACATGGTGATATTGGCCTTTTAGCAGGCGCTCGACATCAACTAATTCTGGCAATGCCTCATCGACTCGCTCAAACGTATTTAAGTTATGGCGAAGTTTGGCGAGTTTATTATCCAGCTCAAGATTTTGCCCTTTACAGGCGAGGCTTAAGTGACCAATAAATTGGAGTAATGTCTGTAACTTTGCATTTCTATCTTCATTAACTTCATCAAGGGCAAGTTTGGCCGAATGGAGTTTCTGTTGCAGCAAGGCAAGTTGTGAAACTGTAGCGCTTGAATCCTTCATCCTGAGTATTGTCCTAACTCTGCAAGGCTAAAAAACATGACAATCCTATGTCCAGATTAGCTGTTAACTCATATGATACTAATGTTATAACACTGGGCGTAGAGTGCAAATGCGATTTACCAGTGACTCTGTGATTAATTACCGATATTGATCAAATATTTTCCAGTAATTGCCTATCTTGGTTATTTTCCCAGCAAGGCCAGCGAATATCCTCTTTATTGCCGTTGGTCTCTAATCTGATTAATCCACGCTCAATGCCTTTTTCAAGGTGCAAAAATAACGGGTTTGCAAATAAGCTCAAAGGAACAAAGTCGAGGGCTCTGAGAGCGACATAATAGTCGTTATTACCACCTAAACTACGGGCACAGGCAAGCGCCATCTGCACTGTTTCAAATTTTAATTTTGCGGCCATTTTAATTTCTGATTTCGCTAAAAGTGGCAAATGCGCAAAGCCAAGACGGAAATGATGTGTGATTTGCTGTTGATCGAGTTTCAGGCGTACTTGGCTGAGTATTTGTGTCGGCTCAATAGGTTGCGTGAACCGAACCGCAAATACCCCTTGGCGTACCACATAAACAGATGCCGTGAGTGCATCCGTTAGATGATTGGCAATTTGCGCTGTTACTGCATCACTAAAATATTGGCCATAGTCCAGATCCGCCGTAAGTTGGGTGGGGAAGGCGATAATCGCGAGTGCCGTTGTGGATTCCTGACTTTGATTATGGCTTAAGTGCGCTAATAATGCTGCATACCCTAAATTGTGAGTGAAGGGTTCCTGTAGCGTTAATTGAGTTAATGCCGCGTTTTTAGCTGTTATTTTGCGGCGATTTTGTAGCATGAAAATAATCACGAGCAGCAAGAATCCGGCAATAAGGCTACAAATGAGCAGTAGCGTGTGAGTGTTGTTGCTTTCTTTCACTGTCTCAACGAGTTTTCCCTGTAGCATGTTGAGCTCAAGTTTAAGCTGTTGCTCTGCAAGGGCAGAGGCCGACACAGGGGAGTCTTTATCTGTCTCCGCTGGCTTTTTACCTAGCTCAATGATACGGGCTTGGGCATCGATGGTTTTTGATAATTCACCTAATTTTTGCGCCGCCGAGGCGATAAGGGTGAGTGCGGATTTTTGTTCATCGACCAGTTTTAAATCGACCGCGAGTGCTAATGCGATATCGGCATGGGCCATCATCAGCGGCCAATCTTGGTTGGTTTGGGCGATTTCACCAATTAAGAGTTCGTTATAAACTTGATAGTGATGGCTTTGTTTTTCTTTGAATATTTGATTGGCCATCAGTAAATATTTTAGGGCGTTAACATTGTCTTTAATATTTGAGTAGGCTTGTCCTAAATTATGGAAATTAAGCCCCTGTGCGATGTAGTTACCGCGTTTTGCATCTAATTGCTGGGCATTTAGGTAGTAATCAATCGCTTTATGCCAATCCCCTTGTTCGCCATAGACCATAGCGATCACTGTCATACAACTTGAAAGATAAGTGTCATTGCCCATTTTTTTAAATCCAGCCGCGGCTTCATGAGCGTTTTTAAGCGCTTCATCCCACTGCTTTAAGTCACGGTATACCTTAGAAAGTTGCAATTGCAGATTGGTTTTCATTGAAGGGTAATTAGAACGATTGGAGATCCGAATCGCTTCACTATAATGCTGTAGTGATTTTGTAAGCTGCTGATTAAAATTGTAATAAAAGCCAAGCCTCGCTTCAGCCGCCGCGATTAAGTAATCGTTTCTGAGTTTATAGGCAATGTCGCGGTATGTGTGGAAGTGCATCAGTGCAGGCACTTCTTGGCGGATCAATAAATGTAAGCCACCTAGATGTTCATGAATATTGTGTTTAAGAATCAATGCTTCGATGTCATAGCTGTCGTTGATGCGGGTGAGCGCTTCGTTATAAAGACCAATCGCTTCTTGATATTTCTGTTCCGTACGGCCAAGGTAACGGCCATTTAACATGGCGACCATGGCAAGTTCATAGGGCGATTGCGCCGCAGTCGATAGGAGTTCAATCAAGCTTTTTGCGTTTTGAAAATCGACCTTGGTTTTAACGTTTGGCTCCATATTGAGGCGGGCCAGTAAATACAAAATCTGTTCAAATTCGAGTGGATTGTAGCCTTGCTCTTGGGCTGCGCGCTCAAATTGGTCACGGTTTTGAAATGCGAGGGGAAAGGAAATCGTTTTGTTGAGCGCATCATACATTTGCTGCGGTGATTCTCTTAACTCAACCTCATCCGCTTCGAGATCTCGGCTTTGGACTGTAAAAGGCAGTGACAGCAACAGAGTAAATAAAATAACCGTGAGTTTTTGCATTTGAACTGTGATTCCTCATTCCTTTAGTCAAGGAACTTATTTTGTTAGCTTTTGTTAGCGCCTAATGAGGATGCTACATCGACTTGTTATACTTGGAAAAATCATAAGAAGCATAATAACAGAAGGAAGCAAGAGTGAAACCCAACAGACTATCAATCTTGATATTGAGCGCATTATTTTCGGGTCAAGTATTGGCCGATGTGAAATACCAAATCGACCTTATTAAACCCGAACACCATATTGCCCAAGTGAGTGTCACTTTTCCTGAAGTGAAGACGAACGATTTTACGGTGAATCTCCCTGTGTGGCGGACGGGCAAATATCAAGTATTGCCTTTGGCCGATGGTGTGCGCTTATTTAATGCTAAAGATAGTCAAGGTCATGAACTGCAATGGAAACGCACCGCGAGCGGTGAATGGCAAGTGGCGCTCACGCAGCCAACCCGTGTTACCGTCAGTTATCAATTGTATGCTAATGAATTAGGCCAAAGGGTGCGCCATATTGACGCGAGCCATGCCTATTTAGATGCTAGCGGTGTGTTCATGTACAGTCCGCAATTTCGCTCTGAACCAATATCCGTAGAATTAAAAGTGCCTAAAAATTGGCAAAGTTACTCTGGGATGTCATCGGGTAAGGCCGCTCATTCCTTTATTGCCCCTAATTATGATGTGTTGATCGACTCTCCGATTGAAACTGGTGTGAGTACTCATAAACAATTTAGTGCTAATGGCAAAAACTATGAATTAGTGTTCTGGGGGGAAGGTAATTATGACACGGATAAAATAGTAAAAGATCTTAAAGCCTTAAGCGGTCAAGCTAAGGTGATTTGGGATGATTATCCTTTTGATCGTTACGTGTATATGGTGCATGCAACGAGTGGTGCCAGTGGCGCGACAGAACATTTAAACTCTACTGTCATTCAGCTGCCGCGCTTTAGTTTCCGTGAACGCAAGGACTACCTGCGCTTTATTAGCACGGCATCCCATGAGTTTATCCATACCTGGAACGTGAAGGCTTATCGCCCCGAGGGATTAGTTCCCTACGATTATCAACATGAAAACATGACGGAATTACTGTGGATGGCTGAAGGTTCTACCAGTTATTTTCAAGATCAGTTGCTGTTGCGGGCTGGAGTGATAACAGTTAAAGAGTTCCTCGAAGATTTAGCCAAGCGCGTCGAGAAAAACCAACTCAATCCGGGTCGTGAAACTCAATCTGTGGCAGAGGCGAGTGCAGGGGAGTGGAGCAGTATCGGTGGCGATTATGCCATTAACCACAGTGTAAATATTTACTCAGAGGGCTACTTAACCTCTTTAGCCTTAGATTTTTCATTGCTGCAAGACTCCGAGCTTAAGTATTCATATCGCGATGTGCACCGTCGTTTATATCAAGATCATCGCGCACCAAAAGGCTATGGTGTTAGTGATGTTCAGTACATTCTTAAAGACTTATCCGGCAAAGATTATGCGTCTTGGTGGCAAGCCAATGTGAATAGTCCCATGAGTTTAGATTTCCCAGAATTATTATCACAGGCAGGGTTAAATCTGTCCTATGGTAAAGATTCAAAAGCTGAGGCATTTGCGGGAATGACCTTGAGCAGTACCCATGGCTCTTTAGTGTTAGACCAAGTGTTGCGTAATGGTCCTGCTTGGCAAGCGGGCATAGTTGCGGGGGATGAAGTATTAGCGATTAATGGTCTCAAGGTGACTGCTGCGGGTTTCTATAAGCGCATCAAAGACTTTAAGGTTGGCGATAGTGTAGAGGTGATATTATTTAGCAACGATAAAATCAAGCAAGTACAGCTCATCCTTGGCGAGCAGCAAAGCGGTAAGCTAGTGCTCAAGGGGGATGCAAAAGCGACTAAACAGCAAAAAGCTTTCTTCAAGACTTGGTTAGGCATTGATTGGCCGTTTGACAATAAAGGCGAGTTAGCAACTAAAGCTTAATGTGGTTAGGGCTTCATCTTTAGCATCTAAATGCCTTTGTCTTAAAACCACCTTAAGTAAAATCATCATAAAAAAGGCGCAACCATTATTTTGATGGGGGCGCCTTTTCTTATCTTGTACGGCTCAGTCTAACAAGCGAGTTGCAGATCTCGTCTGCTTAACGAGTTTTGCTTAAACTTGTGCGTCTTCGAGTCCACCAAGGGCGGCCACGAGTGCATGCATCAAGGCGACTAACTCGCTGCCCATTAGGGCAAAGTCTGCATCTAAACGAGCCATAGGATCGTCAGTGCCGACTTCATCGTTCCCAGCTCTAAATTCTTCAGAGAATTTAAGGCGCTTCACGCTAGCATCTGATTGCAATAATAGTGCAATCGATTGGCCGAAATGCAGCGCTAACTTGTGTACTTGCTTACCTGTAGCTAAGTGAGCTAACACTTCGTCTTCTTTCAAATCCTGCTGCTTAAAGCGCACAATTCCGCCTTCATCAGCTTCAGATTTTAGCTCGGCTTCGTCTTGCATTTCAAAGGGTAATGGTGCGCTGCCAAGTTTTAACCATTCAGTTAAATTGGATTCGACTGGCGCTTTAAAGCTCAGTGGGATCACAGGTAAACTGCCGAGAGCTTTACGTAATAACGCTAATAATTCTTCGGCCTTAGTGGCACTTGAACTATCAACGAGGATCATTTCTAGCTCAGGCAAAATCAAGGCGTGGGTTTGGCTTCGACGCGAAAAAGCGCGTGGCAGTAGGCTAGTGATGATTTCATCTTTTAGCGCATCTTTTTCTTTTTTCGCCAGTTTACGATTTTCTTCATCTTCAATGAGAGCCACTTTTTCTTCTAAGGCTTCTTTGATGACTTGGCCTGGCAGAATTTTCTCTTCTTTAGTCACGCAGATCAGATGACGATTGTCAGCGCTATGGACCAAAGAACTGCCTTTTTTGCCTAACGCATTTGAGAAACCAAATTTACTGACATCTTGGCTTGAGCAGGGGGAGAAAGTGAAATCGGCCAACGCAGTTTCTAGCGCTTCGGTTTCGACGGCAAAAGGTTTATTGAAACGATAAAGAGTAAGATTTTTAAACCACATAAGAGGCGCCCATTGAAAATTAAAGTGGCAGTTTACGGCATAGTTTGGGCGGGGTAAACCTGTGTTCAATAGCTGATTTTTAACGGAGGATCAGAATTCATTAAACTGTAACATAATAATTAGCTTAGCTGCAGCCCGCATTTTTACTGGGTTTTATGCCTGGCTTCGCGTCAGCTTTTTTGCACGCCAACGTTAATGGTCACAATTGAAATAAAATTGAAACACATTCATTGCAAACTTTCGGTCGTTCCAAACCAATAACCAAGACGAACATAACGTCGAAAGGATTAAATGATGAACGTTTTTTGTAAAACTCTACTTGCTTCTGCGCTAGCTTCTGCAACTCTGGCTTCAGCTAATGCCGCTGAGCCACTGACTGTTTATGGTAAGTTGAATGTCACTGCTCAATCAAATGATGAGAAAGGTGATGCTACAACAACTATTCAAAGTAATGCTTCTCGTTTTGGTGTGAAGGGTGATTTTGCGCTGTCTAGCTCGCTGGAAGCTTTCTACACAGTGGAATATCAAGTTGATACAGGTGCAGCATCAAGCGATAACTTTACTGCACGTAACCAATTTGTTGGTTTGAAAGGCGCATTTGGTTCGTTCTCTGTGGGTCGTAATGATACCTTGTTGAAAATTTCTCAAGGTGATGTTGATCAGTTTAACGACCTTTCAGGTGACTTAGGTAAGCTGTTCAAGGGTGAAGTTCGCGCTGCTCAAACGGCGACTTACCTTACGCCTTCCTTTGGTGATTTTGTATTTGGTGTTACCTATGTTGCCGAAGGAAATGATGTAAAAGGTCAATTTGCTCAAGATGGTTTTAGCTTAGCGGCCATGTATGGTGATGCGAAACTGAAGAAAACACCCGTTTATGCATCTCTTGCCTATGACTCAGATGTGTCTGGATATGAGATTGTTCGTGCCAGCTTACAAGCTAAGTTAGCCGGTATTAAACTGGGTGGTATGTACCAGCAACAAGAGCAAACCTATAAATTTGATTCTGCAACGTCGATGCCAGTTGAAGTCACTGCAGAAAGTGCTAACGGCTATCTATTAAGCGCTGCCTATGATATCGATGCTGTTACTTTAAAAGCTCAGTTCCAAGATATGGAAGAACTTGGTGATTCATGGTCGGTAGGTGCAGACTACAGCTTAGGTAAGCCAACTAAACTATTCGCTTTCTACACGAACCGTTCGTTAGAAGCGTCTACAGATGATGACAAATACATTGGTGTTGGCTTAGAACACAAATTCTAAATCCAGCATTAAAACTCAATTAAGGAGGCATATAGCCTCCTTTTTTATTGCTATAAACAAACAGTTATATAAACTTATTATGACAAATATTACTACTATATGGCTCAAGCGGCGTGCTTATTCATAAATCTGTAATAAAAATGACTAATAATAGCCGTGTTGACATTCACTGACAGAAAATCACTTATGACTGCAAGGATATTGATAGTAGAAGACGAGTTGGCCATCCGCGAGATGCTGACTTTTGTAATGGAACAGCATGGGTTTACCACCTCTGCGGCGGAAGATTTTGATTCGGCCATTGCGCTGCTAAAGGAGCCTTACCCCGATCTGATTTTATTGGATTGGATGTTTCCTGGCGGAAGTGGTATTCAATTGGCTAAACGCTTAAAGCAAGATGAGTTTACGCGCCAAATTCCGATCATTATGTTAACCGCCCGCGGTGAAGAGGAAGATAAAGTCAAAGGCCTCGAAGTTGGCGCCGATGATTACATCACTAAACCTTTTTCCCCTAAAGAGCTGGTCGCACGTATTAAAGCCGTATTGCGTCGTAGTGCACCGACTCGTTTAGAAGAAACCATTGATGTACAGGGCTTAATGCTCGATCCTGTGAGTCACAGGGTGAGTGTGGGTGAAACTGTATTAGATATGGGCCCAACCGAATTTCGTTTATTACACTTTTTCATGACCCATCCTGAGCGTGTTTACAGCCGTGAACAGCTGCTCGATAATGTGTGGGGCACCAATGTGTATGTTGAAGACAGAACCGTTGACGTGCATATCAGACGCCTTCGTAAAGCCGTTGAAGAGTCTGGTCATGATCGCTTGATCCAAACGGTTCGTGGCGCTGGTTATCGTTTCTCTACACGCATTTAGTGCTGAATAACTGTTAGGCACAAGTTAGCTTTTACGCTATCTTGTGCTCCTCTTATTTAGCCTGATGTTTGGGTTTATTTATGTCTGACTCTTATTCAGGGTATCGGTTGTTTACGCGCTTAGGTTTATATCTACTGCTTTGCGCGCTAATAGGTTTATTGGTAGGGAAACTTCTCTGGATACTCTTTATCGGCACGCTAGGGTTAGTTTGCTGGCATTACCGACAATTATCACGGCTTAACTTTTGGTTATGGCGGGATAGGAAACTCACGCCGCCGCAGGGCAGTGGGAGCTGGGAAGGTGTATTTAACGGTATTTATCGCCTTCAAGGGAAGAATCGTCGACGTGTCGGTCAACTGGCCGCACTGCTGGCACGATTTCGTCAAGGTGCTGAGGCGTTACCCGATGCCGCTGTCGTGCTTGATTCAGAGCATAATATTTTATGGTGCAACAAGTTAGCGCAACTCATTCTCGGTTTTGTGTGGCCACAGGATAATGGTCAACGAATCGATAATTTAATCCGTCATCCTGATTTTTCTGCTTACATTAAATCCGCACAATACAAAGAGCCGCTGGAGTTACCTTCGCCGGTATCGGATAGGCGTTTGCTTGAAATCCGTATCATGGCTTACGGTGACAGGCAGTTACTGTTAATTGCGCGGGATATCACTCGTATACGTCAGCTTGAGGGAATGCGAAAAGAGTTTGTCGCCAATGTGTCGCATGAATTAAAAACGCCGCTCACTGTGCTACAGGGTTACCTCGAAATGATGCAAAGCATGGCTGAGCCTGATTCGATGAACGTCAAGCCGTTAGCATTGATGCAGCAGCAGACACGACGAATGCAATCTATGGTCGAACAGCTATTGATGTTATCGCGAATTGAAGATGCGGCGGATATTAACCTCGAAAACACTGTGAATATGACGCAGTTGATGGAGGTGCTCAAGGAGGAAGCTAAGGCGCTGGCACAAGATAAGTATGAATTGAGTTTCTATTGTGAGCCTGGACTTGATTCTCACGGCAATGAATTGCAGCTGAGAAGTGCCTGTTCTAACTTGATTTCTAATGCGATTCGTTACACAGAACCTGGCGGGAAAATTACAGTGCAGTGGTGCAGTGTGGCTACGGGTGCCATCTTTAGCGTAACGGATACGGGTGAAGGTATTGCGGCTCAGCATATTGGTCGATTAACGGAACGCTTTTATCGGGTAGACAGTGCGCGCTCAAGGCAAACCGGTGGTAGTGGTTTAGGTTTAGCGATAGTAAAACATGCGCTTAACCACCATCACAGTAAGCTTAAAATCAGCAGTGAAGTCGGTAAAGGCAGTACTTTTAGCTTTATTATCCCTTTGCATCTTATCGAACGTAAGAAATAGTATGTGTGAGTGAAATATTTACAATAAATAATAAAAACAGGCCATTAGGGCCTGTTTTTATTTCTAGATTTATTGAGTCTTTAATAAATGACAGAAAAAAGCGATAAATAGTGCATTGTCATTTAAGTGTCATATCACGGACATAGAATTGTCATTGTAGCGATTGATACTGGCTGCGTCTGAAGAAACTTAAGTTACAAATTAGTTAGCTTACTACTGGAGCACATAATGAAACTGAAAAAGCTTGTCGGCGCGATTACTCTAACAGCCGCTGGTGTATTCTCTGCCACTGCGATGGCATCGATTGATCCATCTCTGCCTACTTATGAAAAAGCGAGCGGTGTATCTGGCAACTTATCATCTGTAGGGTCAGATACCTTAGCCAACATGATGACACTTTGGGCAGAAGAATTTAAACAAATGTACCCTAACGTCAACATTCAGATCCAAGCGGCGGGTTCTTCTACTGCGCCACCAGCGTTGACTGAAGGCACTTCACAGTTCGGTCCTATGAGCCGTAAGATGAAGCCTAATGAAGTTGAAGCGTTCGAAAAGCATTTTGGTTATAAGCCAACTGCGATTCGTGTAGCTATCGATGCTTTAGCCGTATTCGTACACAAAGATAACCCAATCAAAGGCTTAAACGTTGAGCAAGTTGATGGTATTTTTTCTTCTACTCACAAATGCGGTAGCAGTGACATCCAACGTTGGGGCGATTTAGGCTTAGACGGTAACTGGTCTGCCAAAGACGTTCAACTTTACGGTCGTAACTCAGTATCGGGCACTTACGGTTACTTTAAAGAGCACGCGCTTTGTAAAGGTGACTTTAAAGCTAACGTAAACGAGCAACCTGGTTCAGCTTCTGTTGTGCAATCTGTTTCTCAATCTCTGAATGCGATTGGCTACTCAGGTATCGGTTACAAAACTGCAGGTGTTAAAGCTGTTGCCATCGCTAAGAAAGGTAATGAGTTTATCGAAGCTACAGCTGAAAACGCTGCTAATGGTACTTACCCACTATCACGTTACTTATACGTTTACGTGAACAAGCAACCAAACAAAGACTTAGCACCAATGGAAAAAGAATTCCTGCGTTATGTGTTGTCTAAGCAAGGTCAGCAAGTGGTAGAAAAAGACGGTTATGTACCTGTGCCTAATAGCGTAGTTGCTAAAGATTTAGAGCAAGTAGGTATTCGCTTGTAAGCCAAACGGCTTGTTAATCAAGGACCTCTCAGGAGGTCCTTTTTGTTTTTGTGGTTTTAAATGTGTGATGATGTCGAATTTAGAACAAATTAAAGACATAAAAAAAGCAACCTAAGTAGGTTGCTGTAAATTCCAATTCGGAATCTTGGGACGGTCGCGCTAGAAACCATCTAAAGGAGAATGATGATGAACGAAGAAACTCATTACAAAGATTCGGTTCATAATATCTGACTCAGCATCATCAAATTAGTTCAGGGAAAGTGCGAAATATTTTAAATAATTTTGTATTTTGTTTTTATAAAAAGAGGCTGACTCGATTTTTGCCAAGTTTGCACGTCTCAATTTTAGCTGCTTCTACTGTGACTACCGATAAATCCAGCAAGCTAGAGATAGCTTATTGCAAACTCGGTACCTACACCCAAAGATGAACTGTTACAAAAAACTTGTTCCTAAGGAGCTCTAGAGCTCAGTTACGATTTGCCTCTGAGTAAATTTGCAGTCGATAATACCTCCCAATGATTAGTGATAAGTTATCAAGCCCGTTATCACAGCAAGGTAACTCATAACTCACTATTTAGAACATACCGCTCAAAACTTGAATATCGAGGCGACAGTGTTGCAACCAACTAAGAGTATGTTAGCTGATGTAGCCCCTTGGGATTTAACCCGAGATTACCATTCTTTTGCGAATACCGAACAAGTGCAAGTGACCCATGTCTCTTTGGATGTCATGGTGGATTTTGACGCGCAGCGTCTTTTCGCTAAAGCGACGCTGTCCTTGGATTTTCTTGAGTGTGATGTAACAGAGCTTTGGCTTGATAGTCGAGATCTAACCATACTCGCTGTGACTTGTTTTAATGCTACAGAGGGGGTGAGTGCATTAACAGAAATGGATGAAGAACCGCTCGACTTTGTGCTTAATGAAGCTGACCCCATACTCGGGCAAAAATTGTGTATCACTTTACCTGCATTTCTTTGCAAGCAGGTTTGTATTCACTATCAAACCTCTCCGTCCGCCCAAGGATTACAGTGGCTAGCGCCTGAGCAAACCGCGGGTAAACAGTTACCTTACCTCTTTAGTCAATCGCAACCGATCAATGCCCGTAGTTGGATCCCATTACAAGATACGCCTAAGGCGCGGATAACTTTTGATGCTAAGGTGCAAGTGCCCAAAGGCATGCGCGCCGTTATGAGCGCGATGAATCATCCCGATACGCCACTTAATGGTGTGTTTCACTTTGAGATGGAACAGCCTATTCCGACCCATTTAATGGCCTTGGCTGTGGGTGATATTGCCTTTCAAGCTATAGGTCCAAGATGCGGCGTGTATACCGAGCCGAGCACGTTAGTGGCCGCCGCAAAAGAGTTTGAAGATACTGAACACATGCTCGACGTTGCCGAGTCATTGTTAGGTCCTTACGTATGGGGCCGCTATGACATGATTATCTTGCCGCCGAGTTTCCCATTCGGTGGAATGGAAAATCCGCGTTTAGCCTTTTTAACGCCCACACTCATTGCTGGTGATAAAAGCTTAGTGTCAACCGTTGCCCATGAGTTAGCGCATTCTTGGACGGGCAATTTGGTCAGTAATGCGACTTGGCGTGATCTCTGGTTAAACGAAGGTTTCACGACTTATTTTACTAACCGTATTGTCGAGGCTGTCTACGGCAAAGAACAGGCAGAATTAGAATGGGTAATAGAGTTTGGTCGCTTAAAAGAAGAAATAGCGTCTTTGCCTAAGGATAAGCAAACTTTACCCGCTAATGTGCAGCATGACGATCCTAATCTTGCTTTTAATCGTTTTACTTATGATAAGGCTTCGATGTTTGTCCATGATTTAGAGCGCAGGCTAGGGCGAGTAGAATTTGATAAATTTTTACTCACTTATGTGAATCATTTTGCGTTTAAAGCCATTACCACCGAAGTGTTTGTCGAGTACGCAAAACAAACTTTACTGCAATTACACGCAGATAAAATCACTGAAGCTGAACTATTAACGTGGATTTATGGTGAAGGCTTACCTGAGGGCTATTGCGGACCAACATCCATGAGTTTAGATAAAGTCGATGATGCGCTGGCGTGTTTTTTACAGGGAACAGCAGCGGGCCGATTAAGCGTTAAAGATTGGCGAGTGCACCATTGGCAATATTTTCTGACCCAATTACCTGAAGTCGTTAGTCAAGTTCAATTGATGGATCTGGATGAAACCTTCCAATTAACCCAATCGACTAATGCAGAAATTGCCTGTGATTGGTTTCGAGTCGCGATTCGTAATCATTATGATCCTGTGTTGCCGGCATTAAGTGCCTATTTAGTGCGTATTGGACGCGGTAAATTTGTGCGGCCACTCTATGCTGAGTTACAAATTGCGGGATATCACTCTGAATTAAAAGACATCTATACAAAGGCTCGTGCAGGCTATCATCCTTCGATTCAAGTTCAATTGGACAAATCACTCAGCTTATAGAAATTTAGGTAAAAAAAATGGCAACCTATGGGTTGCCACAAAGAAATCAGTGTGAGATACAAATAGAATTCAATGCGCTAGCGTGTTTTCTATTGTGTCCCAAAAGGGAGATGATGATGATGAACGACCAACCAATTCGACTCAATGCGATAAAACAGAAACTGTGTCATTTGAGGGTATGAAACTGCGACTTCACATATTTCATTCTCAAGGTGCATTTAATCTTATCTGTTAATCCTTACCTATACTCAGAGTCGCCATTTTTAATTAAGTTCACTGATATCAGAAAAAAATCCCAAAAAGTTTAAAAAAGATTTTATGGGACATTTTTCTGGGGAATACTGAGTACTCACACTTAAGTGTTACATTTTTTCTACATTAAAATCATGGGGGATAAAAAATTAAACGCGTGTCAGTTTATTAATCTATAAGCTAGCGTTAGCGCTTGTTGAAATTTGAGTAAAAAAAATGGCAACCTAAGGTTGCCACAAGGAAATCA
Organism: Shewanella sp. SM23; assembly: GCF_025654295.1. NCBI lineage: Bacteria > Pseudomonadati > Pseudomonadota > Gammaproteobacteria > Alteromonadales > Shewanellaceae > Shewanella > Shewanella sp. SM23. Next base: position 15,168 of record NZ_JAKKRM010000006.1, on the reverse strand, counting down.
GTGCGGGATACAAATAGAATTCAGTGCGCTAGCGTGTTTTCTATTGTGTCCCAAAAGGGAGATGATGATGAACGACCAACCAATTCGACTCAATGCGATAAAACAGAAACTGTGTCATTTGAGTGCATGAAACTGCGACTTCACATATTTCATTCTCAAGGTGCATTTAATCTTATCCGTTAATCCTTACCTATACTCAGAGTCGCCATTTTTAATTAAGTTCACCGATATCAGAAAAAAGACAAAAAAAGTTTTTGAGAGATATTGAGTGCCCACACTTAGTTGTTACATTTATCTTACATATAAAATAAAGGGATAAAAAAAGGCAACCTAATGGTTGCCTAATGACCTATTCCTAGGTCAAGGGGACTGCGCTAGAAGCCCCAGGGAGATGATGAACATGAAAAAGACATTCACTGTTCAATACATTTGAGGGGCCTTGTACGGTTAAAGTTCCATAAAAAATTAAAATAAATCTAAATTTTTATAAATTGCAAGATTTCAAATAGATAGTGATTAAATTATTTTAGCAAAGCAGCAATTTTACTTTCTAATGCTTCGGGTTTGGTCGTTGATGCAAATCTTTCGATTGCTTCGCCTTGGCGATTAACTAAAAATTTAGTGAAATTCCATTTAATACCTTTAGTGCCTAATACGCCGGGAGCGGCTTTCTTAAGGTATTGATAAAGTGGATGCGTATGTTCGCCATTCACTTCTATTTTAGAAAATAGCGGAAACGTCACGCCAAAATTCAATTCACAAAAGGCTTGAATGCCTTGTTCATCGGCTTTTTCTTGGGCGCCAAATTGATTGCAAGGAAAGCCCAAAATCACTAATCCTTTATCTTTGTATTCTTGATATAGCGTTTCTAATCCTTTGTATTGCGGTGTAAATCCACATTCACTGGCGGTGTTGACGATTAAGAGTACTTTGCCTCGATACTGCTCTAAACTTACCGCGTTGCCTTGAATGTCTGTTGCTGATTGGCTGTATATATTCGTAGTCATGTTCACCTCCGTAGGATCTTAGCCAAACAGCATAAACCTTAAAATAATTTTCAGCAATATAATTGTGCGCAATTTATTTTGTGGGTTTGCTAATTTACTTAATTATCAATATAGTTACAGCAATTTTGTGGCTAAAGAAAAGGGCATCTGTGTGATAGAAAATGACGCAGAATACGAAACAAACATGCAAGCTGATGTGGGGCAAGTAGTTCAACAACTCACTGAAGTTGAAGGCGAAGAACAGGCTGAAGTGTTTAGTGAAATTCTGAATGACTCAGAACCTGGAACCATAGCCTTAGCGCTTGAGTCCTTGCCCTTGGATGAGCGTTATGAGCGTTGGCAGCAAGTTGAATTTGCTGACAGAGTGACTGTGCTGAGCCTAATGCGTGCCGATCCACGTATGGGGATCCTGAAGCGGATGCCTGACAATGAAGTGGATCTGTTATTTGCGCAATTAAGCCCAGAAGATTTAATTGAGTGGAGTGATTATCTTCCTGAAAGTTTTACCGATCGTGCCTTGGCTCAGATGGGAGAGCGTCAGCGACAACGATTCGAACTTTATGATCAATACTCTGAGAATGAAATCGGCCGTTATACCGATCATCAAATGTTGGTGCTCAGTGATAAGGCGACAGTTGCTCAAGCGCAGCGCTTCTTTCGCCGTATAGAGCTCGATTGTAACGACAATTTGTTTATCGTTGATGATCTGGATAAGTATCAAGGTACTGTTCGTCGTTATGATATTTTTAAACATAATCCCGATGAGTTATTGATTTCACTTTTGTCTGAGGACTGCCGTGCGTTATCCGCCGATACGAGTCTTTTGGAAGCGGCCGAAGCGATAGAGCACAGCCGCGAAATTGAATTGCCTGTGATTGATGAGTCCGGAGAGTTAATCGGCCGCGTGACGCTACGAACCGCAACGGCATTAGTGCGTGAGCATTATGAGGCGCAGTTGATGGCAACAGCGGGTATGGATGAATCCGACGACTTGTTCGCCCCGATTATGAAAGGTGCTCAGCGCCGTGCTGTATGGCTTGGGATCAATTTACTGACGGCTTTCCTTGCCTCAGCGACCATTGGTTTATTTGAAAATGTCCTATCGCAAGTGGTTGCATTAGCTGTGTTGATGCCGATTGTTGCTTCTATGGGCGGCATCGCGGGGAGCCAATCTCTAACGCTAATGATCCGCGGCATGGCCATGGGACAGATTTCGGCGGGTAACTTGTTTTCGCTAATGAAAAACGAACTCGGCATTGGCATAGTTAACGGATTTTTGTGGGCGATAGTGATAGGTTTAGTCTCTGGCTGGTGGTTCGGTGAAGCGACGATAGGTATAGTGATTGGCTGTGCGATATTGATTAATATGGCCGTTGCCGCTATTGCTGGGGTGATAGTGCCTATGGTGTTGCAGAAGTTTAATCAAGATGCGGCGTTATCGGGTTCAGTGATCTTAACGACTGTGACCGATGTGGTGGGGTTCTTTACTTTCTTAGGTATGGCGACGTTGTTATATCTGTAGCGTGGGCTCTTGGGTGAGTTTGGAAGATGAATGCACGGCAATTTGGTGTGCATTCAGCGTATGTTGGGAACATTAACGGTTTAATCTGGATATGAATAACATTCAGTTTGTTATAGGTGAAAAGCCGGAAGAATTAGCGCTGGCGGCACAATTAATTGATGGGCGTGATGATAATGCTCATCCGTTGGATCATCAGGTCTTTTTCCATTCCCGTGCGGTGATCTTAGCGAAAACTATCGAGGGTGAGATAGTGGGTTGTGCTGCGATAAAAGCTGGTAAAGGCACTGTTGATAAAGGCACTGTCGGTGAATTGGGTTATCTGGTGGTATCGCCCCATTATCGACGTCAAGGCATAGCACAAGGGTTAACTCATAAACGGATTGAGGTGGCAAAGGCCCTAGGAATGTCGATTTTATACGCCACTATTCGCGCCGAGAATACGTCGAGTCAAGCTAATTTATTGAAGGCAGGTTTTCAGTTTTGGCGTAATTATTTGAGTATCCGTGGCACAGGAAATACTGTGGGTTGGTATTACTTAGCTTTAAGCGTTAATGTCGATGTTGAAGCGATAATGCAGTCTTTAGTTGGCGATCGTACCCCTGTGGTCTAATTGTGTTGTAAGTGAAAGGACTTAGATCTTAATGTGTTTTTATCTTGTTTTACATTTGTATATTCCTCGCAAATAATCCCTCTTTATACGCAAATAGGCTGATTTTCTTTATTTATTCGGTATGATCCGCGGCTATTACCCACAGTCATTATTGAGGTGTTTTTTTATGGCTAAGTTCAGAGTAGCAAGTGTCTTATTATTGAGTGCAGCAGCGCTGCAAGTGAATGCGTCAGAATTTAATCTTGGGTTGAACAACGATGTGGTTTCAACTGAGTTAGAACTGCAATTGAACAGAGATACTAACGCGGTTTTGGGTTATATCTATGCGGATGAAGGCGGCCATATCGCTCAAGGTGCAATGCACATGACCCATGATGCGGGTGTGCATCACTTTGAGGTCGGTGCTCAGTTAAGCCAGCTTTGGTCTGACTATTCACCCAATGGCAGTGCTGTTTCTGTTGGTGGTCGTTATGCACTATCAATGGGACCCAATATTTCACTGCACGCTGCGGCTTATTATGCACCGTCTGTATTGTCATTTGGCAATGTTGATGGTCATTATGAATTAGACTCAAAAGTGCAATACCGTATAACGCCAAACATGGCACTTTATGTTGGTTACCGCAAGATTGCCTTCGAATACGATGATGCCCGCAATTTTACTTTCGAAGATGGTGTGTATATTGGCGGTAAATTCCGTTTCTAAGCACAAGGCATATTGATTTAGCTGTATTGCGATCGAGATGTCGAATTAAAGAGCCGGCCGAGGTTAACTTCGCCGGCTTTTCCATTTCGCCTTTAGCTCACTGTAGCTTGGCAATATGGATGAGAAAATGACTAATCCAATACCGATTAAAATCACTAGGCTGAGTTCTTCATCGAGTATCCACCAGCCTAACAAGGCTGCAAAAATCAATCCTGTATATTCTACTGGTGCCATTTGGCTCGCATCGGCACGTCGATAGGCATGGATGATGAGATAGGTCATGGCAATATAAAATAGTCCCAAAGTCAGCCCCACTTGCGCCACTGGTAAACTAAATTCGGCGCCTTCGTATAAGGTCGCAGGTATCAGAAATATCATCGCAAAGGCATTAGACCAAAAGAGCATGGAAAAAGGATGTTCATGGGTCGAATAGGCCTTTAAAATCAAACTATTCAATGCTGATGTTATGGCACCGAAAAAGGCTAAACCTATATACAGGTTAAATTCTGTTGGTTGGCTGATAAGCAAAATGCCGCTAAAGCCGATAAGACCTGCGACCATGCGTCGATAACCAATACGTTCATTTAAAAAAATGGCCGATAGTACTAGCAGTAACAAGGGTGAGGTATAAATCACGGCTGTTACTGTCGCGAGCGGAAGATGCAGAATAGCAAGCATAAAAATGGCGTTGCCCAGTCCAATCAATAGTGCGCGGGCGAGATGCACTTTGTAAAAAGGACTCAGTTTAAGATTACCCTGTAAGTGCCACACAAAAGGCAGTACAAGCAGAGTGGCAAATAATTGCCTGTAGAGCACCAGTTGAAAAACAGGCACATTGGTTTCAAGCAACTTAACCAATAGGTTACCGCTGGCAATCAGTAGTTGTGCGGCTAAAATCATCAATAGAGGCTGCATAGGATCCCAGCAAAAATAAGTCAGTATTGAGGTGTATCTTGAATTTCATGCCGCAGTTTGGACTTTGAGACTAAAATAGCATCATAAGGCATGGTATATCCGACTAATTTAGCCTAACTGATTGTAAAAAACTAAATGTAGCCATAAAGTTAACCTACAAATCCAACTATCGACTAAGATTGACAGCATTAGCATTTTCTTCATAGCTGTAAAAATGATCTATGGCCCTTTAACTAAATAAGCCGATGAACAAACTTAAACAAACTCTATTTGGGTGTTTTTTACTTTTCTTGTGGACATTAAGTCCCTCTGTATTAAGCGCTGAAATTGCGTTGGACTCCCCGTATTTGTTCCATGCTAAAGCGGATCAACAGCCTCCTGATCGGTTTGAAACCGTGCCCCATTGGATGGGACAACTCGACGAAGCTAGTTCGGTCAGCTTAACCGGTGGCGATTATTGGATGATTACACCTGTGATGGTCAATCAACGTCAATCAAACTGGGTAGTGGATGCAAGTAATTCGATTATTGAATCCGTAGATTATTGGATACTCGGCAGTGACGGCAGCGTACAACATGCCCACAGTGGCTACAGTGCTCCATACCAGTTTTTATTCGATTATGGCCGTAAGGTCACCTTGAATATGGGCACGGATTATTGGCTGGTGGTGAAGCTGAGTAGCCGTTATTACTCCTCTCCCCCTGAGATAGCATTGCAAAGTGTGGCGGATCATCAGTTGATGTCTGACCGTCTCGCAATGGCAGTGCTGCTGTGTTTAGGCGGATTATTGTTTATCGCCTTATATAATATTTTGATTTATATCTCTATTCTTGATAAAGCCTTTCTCTACTATGGCCTTTACGTATTTGCTTATTTTGGTGGCTGGGCACTGACTTTCCATTTGCCAGCACACTTATTTAATTTTCATTACCTTGAGTTGCATCATCTGTTTTTCATCAGTTTACCCATTTTTAATATCATGTTTTACAAGCACTTCCTGCAGTTGCCTAGTTACTCACCACGGCTGTGGCGTCTTAGTCAGTATTTAATGTTTGCCTGTATTGTGGCTCTGCCGACCAGTATTTGGTTGTTGTCCTATACGGCAATTATTGCCTCTGTACTGATCATGCTATGGATTGCTTTAGCGATTACCTGCGGTAATGTGTGTTTGATGAAAGGCTTTGCTCCTGCACGTTATTTTATTCTTGCCTTTACCTGCTTGCTGTTGCCTGCGGTGATTATTTTACCCGGAAATATGGGGCTCACTCCTGATTTCATTGAACATGCAGAGCTTGCGACTCTGATGGGCGGTACGGCTGATGCGTTATTACTGTCCTTAGCGTTAGCGAATAAGCTGAAATTACTTGCTGAGGAACGTAAGGCGCATATTGAAGAGTTAGCGATTGCATGGGAAAAGGCACGTTTAGATGGATTAACGCGAGTCGGTAATCGTTATGCTTTTGACGAATATATGAACTCACAATTAGGATTTGCCGATAAAGTCGTGCAACCAATGGCGTTAGCACTATTGAATATCGATAGTCTGAAAAGTGTCAATGAAACACTCGGCCATCAAGAAGGCGATAGATTATTGCTGTTGATAGTGCAGTTATTGCAAGCAACAGACTTAGCGCACATGAAGGTTTATCGTATTAGTGGTGACGAGTTTGTGATTGTGACGCCTTCTGCTGGTATCCAGTTATTACAGAGTGCTTTGAGTGGCTTAGGTGAAGAATTAGCAAGCCATGGTTTTAAAGATTGCCAGTGTAGCTTTGGGATGTCGTTAAACACTGAGGTCGCAGATCCCCATGAGTGGTTGCGTTCTGCTGACACTCACTTATATCAATCGCGTATGGATAAGCGTCGTCAAGAGTATGCAGATACTCGCGGTGTCGATGTGAGGCTACATTTAAGCTAGTTATTGAAAAACTTAAAGTAATGGTTTAAGTAGAGCATTAGAAAACATAAATGGCGCAGAATTTATCTGCGCCGTTTATGTTTTTATCTTAGATTTATTAGCTTCATCTTGCTTGGATTGAGCAGTGTCCAAGTTTGCGACTTAGCTAGATTTAAGGACGAGCTTAGAAGTCTTTTTCGCCCTTAATCACTGCAGGATTACCCGATATCGCTTTTGAAGTGTGCATTCCCGCCATCGTCGCCGCTTCGACGCAGCCCGCATTAAGGCCTGTCTTTATCCAATCGCCCGTCATATACAGGTTATCTATCCCTGTGCCGTCTGTCGTGATGCGATACTGCGAGCTGTCTTTAACCGATAAGACATAACGCTCGGATGGGTCTACATTTGCGCGCCAATATTGGCTATCGAAGCGGGCAACACCTTGGCGGTCTTGTTCATCGTGTAACCATTCCCAAGGGAAGCTATCACCGACATTTTGCCAAAGTTTATGGATTTCGGTATTGAGTTGATGGATAGCACCCGCTTTTGCTTCTAAGGTTTTCCGTTGTTGGAAATCTACATCCGAGCTTGGTGGATAGGCCTCGACAGGCAATGCCGAGCAAAAGTAACTGGCATTTTTAGGTTCTAAGCCGCGCCAATCTTCTTTGTCTAGTAGTTGGTTCATCGATGCCCAAGTATCGAAGGGTTCGGTGAAGCCCGATAATACGGGCTCCTCTCCATCTTCAGAGTAATTAGGCCAGCCTATTCCATTCAGATCTTGGTTCATCCACAGTTGATAGGCTTGAGTGGCGACAGTTTGCACCTTATCAACGCAAAGCTTGAGGGCTGGGCTTTGTGCCATAACTTCACTCGCCACGTGGGGCACAGAACCTATGGATAGACCGAAGATCACTTTGTCGAAATCTACGCCTTTGACTAAACGCTTTTTCGGCAGGGCTTTGCCAAAGTGAGTTTCATACACGCTGTCCCAATCGCTCCAGAAGTGTTCAAGATTGATATTATGGGCTTTAAGCAGTGCCGATTGCTCAGGCTCAAGCTGCTCATAATTGGGCGTACTCGGCCAGCAAGCGAGACCTTTCACATCGACTAAAGGATCGTATTTTGTGACAGTCGGCGCTAGAGCTACTTGCTCAGTGATCTCAATCGCTTGAATACTTTGATTGTGACATTCGAGATTATCAACTCGATTGAAGTAGTGGAAATTGACTCCGCGGCGTTTGAGCACTTCGTAAAAAGGTGTAAACACAACATCACCCATACCCGCCTGCATTTTCCACATTACGCCACCTTGATAGCACAGGGCAATACGCAGCATAGCGCGGATAATTGTGCCCGCTTCGACATTAGGTTTGTCGAAGTTCCCTTTCTCATAGGCAAACACTAAGTCGTAAAAACCGCGCACTGGCGCACTGTCGACTGTGTACTTAAGGCTGGCACCGTGTTTGGTTAACCATTCGCGATAATCATAGCCATTGATGGCATCAAAGCCTTTTTCAAATACATCGTCGGCAAACATGCCCTTGAGGATCGTGAGCCCCAGATCGGCGGCTATATATAAGTGGCGCAGTTCGTCATTATTATCTAAATGTCCGCTAAAACGTTTCACGAGTCTTTGATGCAGGGCATCGACAGCTGATTCTACAAAACCATCGTCACTTTCACTGTGTACATGCTCATCGCACTCGCGGCCAATCATTTGATTAAAATGGCATTCAAGCTTATCACCGAGTGCGTCGAGTGATTCTTTGGCATCTTCGACTGAATCCTCTAACTTATCTTTTAAACGTTCAAACCAGCTGCTATCGAGCCAGTTTTTAGGTGTTCCCATGGCTTTTTCATCTGCATCGAGCAGGTCATCCATGTCTTTGATCCATTCCTTTATCCACGCAAAGGCGACTTTAACGACTTTCCAGAAGGTGAGGGTTTCGGTGCCATCACCTGGGATGCCTGGTAGCATTGGGAAAGTGATTGGCCAACTCACAGAACGGCCATCAACTTCTTCCTGTAAGACGATGAAGTTATGGGGTTTAAAGGCATCAAAAAAAGTCGCAAGCGGCGCGTTTGCTGGCCTATCCAATTCCTCATACGCTTTACGCATTAGGGCAAACGCGTTTTGATAGAAACCAAACCAGATGTGTAAACCATGTTCTTCGATGCGTTGTCCCATAGCGGCATTGCGGCCACTAGCCCCTTTACCACCGATACGCCAGCCGAGTTGATAGACATCAATCTCATATTGATTCTGCCAGCCGGGTTTATCGGTTAGATAACAGGCTGCTGTCATTGCCGCGACACCGCCACCGAGAATGGCTATTTTCTGTTTTTTGATTTCGGAGTTATCGACTAATACCTCGCCGGGCGGCACTTCAAAATCGAAGTTCACATGGTAAGGGAGTAAAACGTGTTGCTCACCAATCTCGACCCCGAGCGTATCTTTTAACGGGAAGCTGGCATTATCAAAAATGGTCGCGACAAAATCATTTTTTAGCAGGGCAACACTGTGCACTTTATTCACTTGGGCTGGCGCGGCAACGATGGCTTGATAAATGGCTTTTTGCCCTGACGAGTCGGGGAACTGTTTTAGAAATACTTGATCGATAGCGGGTTTAAATAACAGATGAAATAGCTGCTCTTCGCCAAGCTGGTCAAGTTCTGGAATAAAATCGGTTTGTTCTTTAAAGAGTTGCCAAGTTTGAGCTATCGCTTCAAGGGTTGAAAGCTGTGCCTCGGGTTTGGCATCGCAATTCACTTCAATTAATGGATGCAGGGCAAGTTCGGTTTCGGGTGAGAAATGTAAAAAACTTTTGGTCTCAAGGGATAATCGCGTCAGAGGTTCGCCAACCGCTGGCATAGTGTATTCACATAAATACTTAGGATAACCAAAGAGTTCTCTGCCATTAATTAAGGCCATGGCATCGTTCACCCAAATGTGTAGTGGCTGAAAATACACTTGGCTGATTTGTTTACTGTCGCTGCTATCTTGGCGCCCGACCATGACCCAAGTGATGATGTCCGTTTCTTGGATCCAGCCCTTAGCTCTGTCCTCTGGATAAGCGGAATACGCTTTTTCAATTTGAGTGAAGGTTGTCAGTACGTAGGGAGACAGCACCTTAAAATACATTGCGCTGCCGGCAACTTGATTCAAGGTTTTATCGATAGAGCGTTGCTGGTTTTCCTGTTTCCCCTTAAGAAAAAAACCGTACATATCGGCTTTATTTAGCACTAAGGGCGAGTGCATCAACATACTGCCTTGGGGATAAATAAAGTCGGGGCGCTGTTTTTCCATGGCGTTCATCCTTAAATTTCAGTGTAAGTCCAATGATTTGGGAGTTATAGCCCAAAAAGCATAGGGCAAATAAGCAATTAAGCCCATTGATTTTACACTGGAATGATTAAGTATTTGAGAGGGGATAAGGGGGTTGAGTAGCAAGTTGGATATTATCCAACTTGCTCAGATTTGGCAGGTTTAGCACAGAACGAATTTGTAAAACAAACCCGTGAGAGCAAGGGTACTTAGATTTAGTTACTTCGATTTATTTTGGTAGAAATCCACCTCTGTATTATCGTCCGAGTAACGTCGCTTAGTATCTCTGCGGCGCTGTTTCACGCGTTTATTCTTTTGCTTACCTTTGACGTTATCGCCCCATGGCGCATCATCGTCGTCAAATTCATAGGAGTGTGACATGGTCAAAATTCCAAAAATACCTGTGCCATTCGCAGCACCCGATCTTTTTACCCAAAGGTGAGATGAAGCTAAAGCGAAATATTTCATCACTGATGGTGAAAAGTTTTGTCCAAAGGCTATATCTTGCCACTGAAATGGCCGTATCTGAGATTTCAATGGGGAATATGTGGATTATCATTATGATAATTAAAGGATAAGTGTAATTATCGTCGGAAATTATATTATATGATTGAAACTGGCGCCCAGAATGAAAGGCGCCAAGTTTTGATACAAAATAATGAGTTAGTGTTACTTGCTGCGCAGCATACGCGCGACAAACATACCATCACTATTCGCTTCAAAGGGCCAAACGGTCAACATTTCTGTTTGTTCACCCGTAAAAGGATGGCGTATCGGCGTGAGCGTGAACTCTGGATGTTGCTGTAAAAATGCTGTCACCACATCTTGGTTCTCGAGCGGCGACAAGGAACACGTGGCGTAAACGAGTACGCCGCCCGCTTTAACTGCGCGGCTACTACGGCTTAAAATATCGAGCTGTAACGCGGCTTTATCGGACACGGCTTCAACACCATCCAACCAACGCATATCAGGATTACGTCGCCAAGTGCCAGTACAACTGCACGGGACATCGACTAACACACCGTCGAAATGATCCGCTGGCACGGGGAGGGCATCGCTCTTCCAACGGGCAACGCTAATACCGTTAAAGTGAGCTCTTTGGGCGCGTTTAGTGAGTTCTTCTAGGGCATTGGAGCGAATATCTGACGATATAATGCTGCCCGTAGAGGGTGTTTGAGTATCAGCAGCCTTGGTCAGCATCAAAGACCGCAGTTGCAGGGTTTTACCGCCGGCACCACTGCAGGCATCCCACCAATGGGCATCGGGTTCTGGCGCGCAAATTTGCCCTATGACCTGTGAAGCCAAATCTTGGATCTCGATGTTACCGTCTATATACAGGGCGATTTCATTAAGATTCATACTCTTATTGCCAAGGTTAATCGCATCGTTAAAGTAATGACCATAACTAGCATCGATACCTATCGCTTGCAGCTGCGCCGCCGCATCTTGGCTAGTGATCCCTTGCGCGCGTCCCCAAATCGGTGGGCGACTAGACATAGCATTAATTAATTGCGTTTGCTGCGCTGTATCAACAGGACACACTTGCCAGAACCAGTCGGGTAATAAATCCTGTGCCTTAAACTCTGTCGCGGGAAATAAATGCTGCATTAGCGTGAGTTTGTCGTCGAGACTGTCAACGGCAAGTGCTTGAGCTTGTTGATAATCGATAGGCGACTGCGATAACTCATGCCAAGCAGTGGCGATATCTTGCCATGCATGGGCTTCCAATAACGCACTGGCACTTAGGCTGGCAAAATAAGTCGCTGATTCTTGTTGATCACCTATTCGCTGAAACCAACCCCACCAGCGAAATAGACTAAACAAAGATTCACGGATGACTTTACGATCCTTCGAGCCGTGTTTTTTATGTTCTCTAAAGTAGTTGGCCAGAATACGGTCGGCGGGCATTTTACTGCTTTGAATTTCATCGAATAATTGCTTAATTGTACTGGCGTAACTGAGTGCACGTTTTTGCGCTGGAGTGCTCGCCTCTGCATCTAACGCTGACGATGTGTTTGAGTTGGATGCTTTACCGGAAGAGAAGCTGCTTGGATTACCCATAAATTTAGCCTAGATCATGCTTCTGTGACTGCGCCTTATGTAAGAGGTGTAGCGAACAGAGGGGAAAAATAAGTGGCGCAGAGTGTAGCAGTTTTGCCCGATAACAGGCAGAAAAAAAGCCCCAAAGTAGTATCAACTTGCAGGGCTTTTTGTGGTTGGGTCACTGAGACTCATAGTGCATTCAGTACCAAAGGGTTATTTGCAGGCTATCGCTCAATTACCGCTTGGAAGGTGATTATTTCGTCACCATCTTTTGGATTTGCTTAGCCCGTTCTTCATCGCTCATTTCCACCGGTGGCGGTGTGATTATGCCTTTTTGGCACGCAGGTCTGAGCGCTAACTCATCTAACCAACGTTGCAAATGTGTCAGACCTTCCATATTGATGCCGCTCCACTCGTGGATGCGTACCCAAGGCCAAGTTGCAATGTCGGCAATCGTGTATTCGTCACCAGCAAGATATTGATTTGTAGCTAGTTGAGTATTCATCACCTCGAATAAACGTCGACCTTCTTTTTGATAACGGTCAATGGCTGCGGGGATTTTTTCAGGGAAGTACCTAAAGAATACGTTGGCTTGTCCCATCATGGGGCCGACGCCGCTCATTTGGAACATTAACCACTGGATCACCTGTGAGCGCTTTTTCGGATCGGCTGGCAGGAATTTACTTGTTTTTTCGGCGAGATACAGTAGAATCGCACCCGATTCGAATACCACAAAATCCTCGTTATCGCGGTCGATAATGGCGGGAATGCGACCATTGGGATTGATGGCGATAAACTCGGGCTGTTTTTGCTCACTGGTGCTGAAATCTAATTTATGGACGCGATATTCAAGTCCCATTTCTTCCAGTGCAATGGAAATTTTAAAACCGTTAGGGGTCGCGGCTGTGTATAAATCTATCATGATGATTCCTTTAGGTTATAACGCTTATAGCTACTCACTTTAGTGCCCATGAATATTCATCATCAGGCATTAGCGCCGCTATTTTTTAGGGGTTAACGATACTATGGCAGGACGCTGCGCCATAGTGATGAACCAAGCCTTAAGGTGCGGCAAGTTATCAGTCACTTCGATGTCTAAATTTTTAATAAAACTGATAAAAACGTAAGCCGAAATATCGGCAATACTGAATGCATCGCCTGCCACAAAGGCTGACGTGTTCAATTGTTGGTCTAAGCTTGGTAGGAAGTCAATGACCCTTTGACGTGATTCTACGCCCCAAGACTCGACACAATTTTCCCTGTCTTTATAGACGCCGCTTAAATTACGAAAGGCTTGAAACCCGACCATTAATCCTTGTAACTCTATGATGCGTTGCCACATTTCTACTTTGGCGCGCTCAAGTGGTGTATTACCAAACAGTGAACGCTCACTCGGGTGAATTTCGTCTAAATAGCGGCAAATGGCAACAGATTCACACAGGTAGCTGCCATCATCGAGTTCGAGCAGTGGAATGCGGCCATTTGCACTTTTGGCTTTAAACTCAGCGCTTAAATTTTCTCCTCCGCGGATATCGACGTTCACTCTTGGCACTTCTATGCCTTTTTCCGCAAGAAAAATACTGACCCGGCGTGCGCTGGGAGTCGGAGCTAATTCGTAGAGTTTCATCTAAAGTCCTGTAGTTTTTATCAGTGCTTTATGCTCGATTCGGGCATATAAGGCTTTTTCTGAACGTTCGGTTAGGTTAGAATTTACGCCATATCTAAACGAACAGTCAAGAATGATTTACCCCTCAACTTTCTGTAGTAAAGAGGAATGGTGAAGCTGATCATGAACGCGTATTCAAGAGATTAGGTCGCAGGCTATGGCACGGAGTTGTAATTTTGATCGGCAAGAAAAACTCATATTGGCGATGGAGCTTTTTTGGCAAAAGGGCTTTGCCGAAACCTCGATTTCCGATCTCGTCGGCCATTTAGGCATTAATCGATTTAGTCTCTATAACAGTTTCGGCGACAAGCAGAATCTTTATCGCGAGAGCCTCAGTTTCTACCTCGATAACTACTCCTTTGGCGCTTCAGATACTTTGCTGCATGAAAAAGCGGGCTTAGCTGAAATAGCAGCTTATTTAGCGCGCTTTGTTGCTTTGCAGCGGGAGCAAAAGTATGGCTGTTTTATGCAAAATGCTGTGCTCGAAAAGAGCCTCGACGATGAGAGTGTGCTGCAGGAATGTCAGCGATTATTTTGCCGATTACAGACCTCATTCACCCAAGTGTTACAAATTTGCCAAGCGCGTGGAGAGCTATTAGCCCATGTGCAACCACATCAAGTTGCTGCTTTTTTAGTGCTGCAATTACAAGGGATTAGAGTGTTAGGCAAGGCGGGCGAATATGAGTTGTTAGACAATGCGTTTGTTGTATTGCAAGACTATTTACGTAGTTTGAGTGCTAATCAGACGGCATAACTGCAAATGACATAGTTTGATTGGCCTAGGTTTTTGCCTAGGCCATGTTTTTTAGAAATCTATTTTTAAAAGTTTATTTCTAAAAGCCTATTTCTAAAAGTCCAAGTCCAGCGCAAAACACAGATAGGCCATCAGTTGAGTACAGTGTGCAAATTGCTCGGCACAAAAACTGGCTGCATCTGGGCGGCAGAGTTCCTCAAAGGCGATATTTTTAACTGCGATAAAATCTTTTCGTTTTAGCTCTATCAGCATAGGGTGGTTTTTATCAAATCCCTTTGGTGGTCGAGTTAAGCTATCGCCATCCATATTAAATCCATGACTTTGTAAGGTTTGTAGCGCCTTTTTATAGCCGTTGGGATTCTCATCGATACAAGTGCGAATGGCATTTAAGGCTTTCGATTCTGGGTGCCAAATCCCTGCGGCAATAAAACAGCCATCTTCGGCAATGTGTAAATATAGTCCCGGCGCATGCATAATGCCGATCAGTTAAGACAGATCGCTTGACGATCTCGCTGAAAAGATCAAAATCCGATGACCTCATGTCATCGGATTTTTTTATGCAACTCTCAGAAGCACTCGCCCGTACTCATATTACCCGCCTAACCGAATTCACCTGCTTAGCAGATGTGTTAGAACCTGAGTTAATTCAATCTTGCCTAGACTCTCAGGGCGTTGCGACGTTAAGACGGCGTAAATTGCCGATGGACGCGATGATTTGGGCC
>NZ_JAKKRM010000050.1:0-1193 GCF_025654295.1 Shewanella sp. SM23 | reverse complement strand
GGTGTCAATCGCACCAGCCACTATCGTGTAGGTTGCAGTCCAAGTACCACTACTGTTAGTTGCTGCAACGGCTGCACCACCACCAAATTGGCTGAAGTTGACAGTCGCGGCACTGATGGTATCGCTGTTATCGTCGCCAAAGGCGGAGTTGTCCCAGCTGGCAGTGACCGTATCGCCAATCTTGTAGGCGCCTCCGGTTCCGGTCGCACCGGAAATGCCAATGAAGGCATTGCTGACGGTCGGCGCTATACTGTCGACGATGGCATTGCTGGTATCGGCCGTGGTGGTGGGGCCGACCGCATTGGTGGCCGTGATGCTGACATTGCGATTACCGGCATCGATGCCGCCCGCGGTAATAGTATAAGTCGCCGTCCAAGTGCCACTGCTGTTGCTGGCAACCACGGCCGCACCGCCGCCAAACTGTGAGAAATCTACGGTAACGCCGGTAAGATCGGCATTATTATCGCCGCCTGCGGTATTGTTCCAGGTTGCGGTAACCGTATCGCCAATTTTATAGGCGCCCCCCGTACCCGATGCACCGGAAATGCTGATATTGCCATCGGTCACGACAGGCTCAACCGGCACAGCATCCACTAAGACCGCCGTGGTACTGCCAATCGAATTTAACACTGAGTTCAGCGTATTACCCGAGCCCTCTTTTAAGGTGCCGCCATTGGCTTCTATCGATCCCGCGACCGCGATCCCATCGGTATCGAGATCCCCACTCTGTACCGTATAGCGGAAAATGACCGCACTGCTGCCAGTGCCGGAAAGGTAACTGGCGTACACAGTGTCAGCACCGATCGTCAGTGCAATACGTGGCGTGCCCCCCCCGGTGTCGACGGTAATCGCTTCACTGGTATTGACGGTAAAATCGAGGTTTTGCCCTTCTCCATAAGTCGCATTGGCCGGAACACCAACACTGGTTACCGCTGGCACCACATTATCCACAACGGCATTGCTGCTATCGGCCTGGGTTCTGGTATTGCCTGCATTATCCGTCGCAGTGACTGACACATTAAGATTGGAGGCATCGATGGCGCCTGCTACCAAGGTATAAGTAGCCGTCCAAGTGCCACTGTTATTGCTTGCCACCACAGCGGCACCCCCACCAAACTGGCTGAAGTCGACCGTTGCAGCACTGATAGTATCGCTGTTATCGTCGCCAATGGCAGAGTTGTCCCAGCTGGCCG
>NZ_JAKKRM010000049.1:0-1219 GCF_025654295.1 Shewanella sp. SM23 | reverse complement strand
CAGGGCGGGATTAAGCTTTGTTAAATCTCTTAACCAAAGAAAATCTCGCTCCTAAAATCGCCATTCCATGCAGCCTTTCTCATCTTGGTTGGTTTGCTGGCTTTTAGCGGATGTTGCTCTAAAAGGTTCAGCACGATACGACGAAATAGCGCCATCTTCTTCGCGTTTTCACGGTCACCAATCCTTGAACAGTCTTCCCTAAAAGTGACGTCAAGCACCCAGTGTTGCAGGTTCTCGATGTGCCAATGCTGACGCACCGCTTTGGCTGCAAGTTCGACGTCTAAAGGTAAAGAGCTTAAGTAATAATCCGTATTTATGGTTGTAATGCCTTTACATGTTCGTTGACGTTCAACTGCTATGAGTGACTTGGCTGATGGCCACTTTTTCGCGAGCGCCTGTGGCAGCTTTGCTGGGACTTGAAACGTTGTGCGACGCTCCTTACGGCCATGCCCCTTGTCATCCTCTTCGATACTTAATATGTCGACGCCGTCGTTATCCCAGTGAGGTTGAAATTGCATCTCAATGGCCTGCCTCAGTAGCGGTTGGTTGCCTTTTACCTGAACAACATAGTCGCCTTTAGCTTTGATAATTTGTTGAAGCGTTTCCCGCTGGCAGTGAAGTGCATCAAAGGTTACAACAGCATCTTTAATGTCTAACATGTGCAGCAGCGCTTGAACCGTTGCGATTTCGTTACCTTTGGTCTGTGTATCTTGCTGATACAGCACAATTCCTTGTTCGGTATCAAAGGCCGAAACGAGGTGAAGCGCATTTTTAGCGCCATGCTGATTAACAGCACCCCGCAAGGTTTTTCCATCGATAGCGATCAAAGGCTTAGATGATGCTTCTCTTACGCGATTAACCCAACTAAAGAGTGTCAACACCAGTATTTCGTTATCGATGACTTTAATGATCCGAGCAATAGAATGTCGAGTAGGGATCCCGTTATCAAAATTTCGATGTTTACGTAGCCAAGATAGGTTCTCTTGGCCGAATTCTTCGATAGCTTGCCAGCCATCGCAACCTGAAGCGATAGCGGCTAAAACAAGAAAAATAATATCAACTAAATCATGGTCTAGGTTGATGTGAGAGCGAGGGTCTTCGATGAGTTTCAAGTGTTCAAACAGTGACATTAGGAATAGGTCGTTAGCATAACATGCTTGCTCTGATCCTGTTTAAGCCTAAAAGTTTCCGTTAGTTAACAAAGTATGATCCCGCCCTG
>NZ_JAKKRM010000048.1:0-1280 GCF_025654295.1 Shewanella sp. SM23 | reverse complement strand
CGGTCCACCCCAATCAACTGAGTTTTCGAGATGCGGCGAGTTATATCATCTTCAAGTTGACACAACTGTCATCACAAACACCGGGGAATGTCCCGAGAGACGTATTGGATATAGAACGAAATGCACGGCAATTTAAGCTGGATGGTAAACGGGAAAGGGCATATCCACGAGTTCTTAAAATGAGCAAAAACAAGTTCCCGGTTAGACCAAAGAAAAATGCCGTTCACTCTTAAGTGAACGGCATTACGCCATTGGCGGGTATTTTTTTGCTTCTAAATTTCCTGTCACTAAATATAGGTAAGCGAACATGCCACTCTTAATGTGCATGACGTCTTTGATAAATCAACTTAGCTTTAATAGATAAGCTCATCGCTAACAAGTGGCCAATATCAGCTTTGTGCAATACGGCCTGTATCTCTGATTAAGTCGGCAAAGAGTTTCTTTAATCTATCGTTCGCCCATTTATTAGAACAAGCTGCATCAAGAACCCACCTCTGGCCTCGAGAATCAACGGAATCTCCGTGCTTTATTCGTAGTAATAGAGGCTCATCAAATCTCATTTTAAGTTGAAACTGAGTCTAAAACGAGCAGGGTGTGGATAACTTTGGGGGTAAGTGGTGGGTATGGTGTGGCTAGATTAGATAATTAGAATTAACTGCAAATTTCCTGAAAATAGGGGTTGCGCAAAATCTCCTGCTGCCTATAATGCGCATCCACTGACACGGCAGACAGCGTTAAGCAGCCTGATGTGACAGTTCATCGATGAATTTACTGATTGATGAGTGTTGAGAAAGTTTGCAAAACTCCTTGACGCGAAACGGGAAATGCGTAGAATACGCAGCCCTAGCCAACTGGAAGCGTTMGRCGCTCAGTGTGGTACTCAARTTCTCTTACGAATATTGAGTTGCTCTTTAACAAGATAAAACAAGAAATCTGTGTGGRCAYTCACAGGTGTTGAGTTAATCGAAACTGCTTAACCTTMGGGTTGGCAGTCAAAAATTTAAATCAATGTAACAATGAGTGTTCATAGTAATATGTACAGTTTGTTTCTTTAGTTAGAAACAAAAAATCAGAATTCATTGAGCCGCTGAAGTCGCAAGACGGAAGCAACAAAACTTTAATTGAAGAGTTTGATCATGGCTCAGATTGAACGCTGGCGGCAGGCCTAACACATGCAAGTCGAGCGGCAGCACAAGGGAGTTTACTCCTGAGGTGGCGAGCGGCGGACGGGTGAGTAATGCCTAGGGATCTGCCCAGTCGAGGGGGATAACAGTTGGAAA
>NZ_JAKKRM010000047.1:0-1321 GCF_025654295.1 Shewanella sp. SM23 | reverse complement strand
CACCCATATATTCGGCCTGTTATTGAGGTATGCCTCTGGCCCTGATGGATATCTGCTTCTACTGTCCTTATCATCCTTGCGGCTTCATTATGAGCCTATGGCGAGCTAAGGTTTTCAGTAGATCAGTCTGACTGTCTCATCATCAAATCAATTGTCATAGCAACTTGCTGGTTGATTAATTATTAACGTTTATTGAATCTATTCAGCACTATACTGGAAGTCGATATTCTTCGTCATGCGCCGCGATAACCCATGCCATTCTCGCGAGCTTATTGGCGACGGCTACACAGGCTCGGTTAAAACCTCGGCGCTCTGCTAACTGGATTGCCCAGCAACTAAACTTATCTTGCTTATTCTGGCTGTGTTGCAACACCGCTCTGGCGCCGTGGATGAACAGGGTGCGTAAATACGCATTTCCCCGCTTGCTTATCCCAAGGAGGTTATCTTTACCTCCGCTGCTGTGTTGTTTGGGAACCAAGCCACACCAAGCTGAAAAGTGCCTGCCATTACTGAAATCTTTACCATCACCTGCGGCGGCATAAAAGGCGGTAGCGGTGACTGGACCAATGCCAGGGATAGTCTCTAAACGCTGGCAAATCACATTGTTTTTAGTTTCAGTAAGCACTTGTGCATCACAACTCTTAAGCCGTTTTTCTATATCACTAAATTCTTCATATAAGTGATAAAAAATGGCCCGACCTTTAGTGGTCAGCGCATTGGTTTCATCCGCTAAAATATCTGGGAACTGTACTTTAAAAGCCGATTTACTTTTGGCTATCACGATGCCGTATTCTGCTAACATGCCTCGCACTTGGTTGATTAACGCTGTGGATTGCTTAGTTAATCGTTCGCGCATTCGGTGGAGCAGTTGCACATCTTGCTGCTCGATACTTTTGGGTTTTACAAACCGCATGTTGGGCCGCTGCGCAGCCTCGGCAATGGCTAGCGCATCGTTGTAGTCATTTTTATTACCTTGCCTAAAAGGAACCACATACTGCGGGGCAATTAACTTAACTACGTGCCCAAATTGCTCGAATTCTCTGGCCCAATAACTCGCGCCGCCACACGCCTCCATAACGATAAGGCAAGGCTCAATTTTCGCGACAAAGGGCAGCAAGTCTTTGCGTCTAAGCATTTTCTTTTTGATTAACTTGCCCGCTTTATCGACGCCAACAGCATGAAAAACAGACTTTGCGATATCTAAACCGATTGTAGTAATCTTCATAGGTGGACCCGTCCTCTTTCTGATGAGTTTTAGCGACTACATCGTGGCCCATTGCGAGGCCGATTTAAAGTGGATGGGTCCATTCCATTATCCATG
>NZ_JAKKRM010000046.1:0-1420 GCF_025654295.1 Shewanella sp. SM23 | reverse complement strand
TAATGCCGATCAGTTAAGACAGATCGCTTGACGATCTCGCTGAAAAGATCAAAATCCGATGACCTCATGTCATCGGATTTTTTTATGCAACTCTCAGAAGCACTCGCCCGTACTCATATTACCCGCCTAACCGAATTCACCTGCTTAGCAGATGTGTTAGAACCTGAGTTAATTCAATCTTGCCTAGACTCTCAGGGCGTTGCGACGTTAAGACGGCGTAAATTGCCGATGGACGCGATGATTTGGGCCGTTATCGGAATGGCTTTGTTCCGAGGGGAATCTGTTCGGTCACTCATCAACAAACTCGACATTGTTTTGCCGCAAGAGATTGATTATGTTGCACGCAGCGCCGTGACTCAGGCGCGTAAACGATTGGGCAGTGAGGTTATTAGAGAAGTATTTAGTCGCAGCGCCAATACCTGGCACGCGAGAGCTGAACATCCTCATTGGTGCGGCCTTAACTTGTATGGTGTTGACGGTGTAGTGTGGCGGACACCCGATAGTGTCCAAAATCAAGCCGCCTTTGCGCGTACCGCAAACGCTTCAGGCGAAGCTGCTTATCCGCAAATTCGCATGGTTTGCTTGATGGAATTAAGCAGCCATTTGTTGGTCAACAGCGCCTTTGATTCGGTTGCCGAAAATGAAATGAACTTAGCATCCCAGCTCATTCCTAGCATTCCCAATTACAGCCTAACCCTATTTGACCGAGGATTTTACTCGCTCGGCCTGTTACACGCTTGGCAGCAAGCGCAACCTGATAGCCACTGGTTGTTGCCATTGAAGAAAGGCACTCAATATGAGGTGGTGCGAACGCTAGGAAAGCATGATCAGTGGGTGAAACTCACCACTACACCTCAGGCCAGAAAGAAATGGCCGCAGCTGCCTGAAACTCTTGAAGCGCGTTTATTGACTAAGACAGTGAAAGGTAAGCCAGTCGCCATTTTGACCTCGTTGACAGACCCGATGCGTTACCCCAGCGAAGACATCGTCGACTTATATGCCCATCGATGGGAAATAGAACTGGGCTACAGAGAGATGAAGCAACATCTACTGGAGAGCCGTTTTACGCTCCGTAGTCAACTACCGGAGCTGGTGACTCAAGAGTTATGGGGCGTGCTACTGGCCTATAATCTCATTAGATATAAGATGTTGCTGATGGCTAAAAGCTTGCCATCGGTCCACCCCAATCAACTGAGTTTTCGAGATGCGGCGAGTTATATCATCTTCAAGTTGACACAACTGTCATCACAAACACCGGGGAATGTCCCGAGAGACGTATTGGATATAGAACGAAATGCACGGCAATTTAAGCTGGATGGTAAACGGGAAAGGGCATATCCACGAGTTCTTAAAATGAGCAAAAACAAGTTCCCGGTTAGACCAAAGAAAAATGCCGTTCACTCTTAAGTGAACGGCATTA
>NZ_JAKKRM010000045.1:0-1736 GCF_025654295.1 Shewanella sp. SM23 | reverse complement strand
TTAGCTGGGTATAAATATCAAAGTTTTGCGTTCTGGCGCCTATTGGGGGGGCCTTTTCTGTACCTGAGTCATGTGTGCCAGGTATAGAAATTTTGTCTAATGTTAAACTTTTATTTAGTGCACTCATCCAATTATTTGTACTTACGTGAGACATATTATTCTCCAATTTTGGCTATCTGTCGAAATAATATCTGATAGGCTATAACTAACAAATAATAGCCTATCAGTAAGTTTCTTATATGGACGAACGAATTTAGTATAATTGTTCCATCCATCAATTCAGCTTTGTTTGATAAGACTTAAGGTTTTGTGTAACGACCAGTCAGACTAGAATTAACTTCAGAGTTGTCCATTTGAAATAAGAGTAATTCTACTGCGGTACTTGAATCACTAACTAGTGCAGCTATAGAACCGGAGCCAACTTTGTTTTTCTTTAAAATATCGAGGATTAGCTTGCCACTCGCAGTAATAGCACCTACGGGATTCTCTGTAACTACATTTTTTACAATATTTAACGTATCTTTGGCTAAGCCTTCAGCATAATGTTGGTCTACACTGCCCCATGTTACACCGATCATGTCCTTCGAGCCAATCCACCAATTATTGTGATTTCCATAGCTACCTTGTCCTAAAAGGAAATCGTCGATAGTATGTACAATACCATTAACTTTAAGGGTTAACTTTCCACGTACTGCAAAATTCAGTTCTGAAGGTTGGCGGTCGTTAAATGTTTTAGCTATCATCCCACCGCTGCCTGCGCTATTAATAAACCATTTAGCCACATCGCTTGTTTTGTGACGGCCAGCTTTTACTACCAGAGTTTTTCCATGACAGATAACGCCGTCATAAGGTTGGCCATGGCTAATGCAATGATCCTTTTCAGTAAAGGAAACATCTGATAGTCCTTCAATGTTAAAGATAAACTCATTATCGTGAATTTTTATTCCCATTTTGTTCTTCTCCGGTTTTGTAAATTTATTAACTAACTAGGGTATGAAATATTATTACCGTAGGGTGTACTCAATAAGTCAATAGTGAGTTCCCTCAATAACAAATCTAACAAGATTTTAACATTAATCAATACTACTTTAGTGCTGTTAGATATTATTGTCGATGTAAATTATTAGTGAGAGATTAAGGTTCTGTCGCTAACTGATAATATGCAACATGATTTAATAGCGTATGTTCTATCCGATGAAATTAGATTAGTGCTAAATTTCAGTTATCTTTACTTAATCATTAACTTAAATTGAGCGCCAGATAGAATTCAATAAGGCTATCACTGATGGACATTAATGCTATTCCAGTTGTGGCCTGTTAAACTGCTCTCTGGTTAAATACTAATTTACGTCATCAAAAAGTATTAAAAAACATGAATGTATTGACTTTTAATAAATTAGGTTTTGATTTTTCTTGCTAGTTAGGCAACACACCGACATCATCACGAATAATATATTGGAATATAATTAGATTAGCAGATACTCCAGTGTACTGGTCAACCCAAACTGGACACTTTTACTTGAGAATTTTCAAACTCTACAGGTGACAGATCGTCATTAGCAGAATGAAGCCGCTCCAAGTTGTAATATTTCATGTAAGCCGTCACATCTTGCTTCATAAACTCCCTTGTTGGTTGAGCAACTTTAAAAATCCAATCGTGTTTCAAGCTACCAAAGAAACGCTCAACAACGGCGTTATCCCAACACGCTCCCACATCACCCATGCTGGCTCGGATA
>NZ_JAKKRM010000044.1:0-2093 GCF_025654295.1 Shewanella sp. SM23 | reverse complement strand
TCAATTTTCGCGACAAAGGGCAGCAAGTCTTTGCGTCTAAGCATTTTCTTTTTGATTAACTTGCCCGCTTTATCGACGCCAACAGCATGAAAAACAGACTTTGCGATATCTAAACCGATTGTAGTAATCTTCATAGGTGGACCCGTCCTCTTTCTGATGAGTTTTAGCGACTACATCGTGGCCCATTGCGAGGCCGATTTAAAGTGGATGGGTCCATTCCATTATCCATGGCGAGACTCACGCAATTTGCCTATTCGCCCTGCGGCAACTCCGAGGGGATGGTGTATTCCTTTGTGGCAGTAACATATTGAATGGGCGTTATTTTAGATAGCTCTATAGGTTTGTTACTTGTGTAATGTTATGATTTACACTAGTTTACGTCACAAATTATGTGGCGCTTTGATTTATTTGGCATAAAAGAACATTGAGACAGTCTATGAAAACAAAAATTATAACTTTACAGTTTGCTTTTTTTCTTAGGGATATAGTTGCTAGGCCAGATATTGAGTTTTCATCGTTGAATTCAGATATGCTGAACATGTTTGATGCAATGCCACAAATGATACCATTACCAAGAGAATTGCCTCCAGAGATCCCTATGATGATATTGACATCATCTAATGGTGAGTATATTTGTAATATATCAAGAAACAGAATAGATTTTATTTTGCAGAGAACTAGTGAATTTAAGTCAAATAACGATCTACTTAATGATTTTAATAGTAAAGTAGCTGGGCTGGTAAACGCTATTTTATCTAGGCAAGAAGTTGTACGTTTTGGAATGGTTGCTAGATATTTTTATCAGGATAATACAGCTGTTCACACTTTACGTAAAAAGTTTTTCTCAAGTTCAGTTGACGGTGCTGAAGAGTTGAGTTTGAGATTTAATAAAAAAACAGAATCATTTGGTTTTCAAGTTAATGATATACATGAAATTAGTGCTGCTGATATAGATTTTAATGGACAGTTGGAGAAAGGGATTTTCATTCAGCGAGATATTAACAACTTACCTGTGGTTGGTAAAACTATTTCCAGTTCAATTCTAAAAGATATATCAAAGAAGTATGCATCAAAAATCTCAGAGGTTGAGATAGAGGCGCTTATTAAATGACCCTGAAATCATCTAGCTCTTCAGCTTATACAGGCGGCCATTATTCATATGGTGCAACAACTACACCATATTCAACGCAAAGTTCTTCATCTACGCCGACCGCTCCTACGGATTACTTTCGAGGAGGCGGAAATAATGTAGTTGAAAAAGTTAACGATAGTAGAATAGATTGGAATCAATGGGGAATACTAATAGTTGGAATAATTTTGTCTGGAGTGGTTAGCTATTTTATCACCTTAATGGCTGTTAAGGAGGATATAGCTAGAAATAGTAAAGATATTTCGGTGGTTAATGAAAAGTTGAATAATGTTTCATCAGGTTTGGTTGATGTAAAAAGCTCTATTAAGGATATGGAGTTTAGTCATAAAAATATAGGAGTTTTGGAAGTTAAAATTGATAGTTTAACCAAGGAAATGGATAAGCAATCTAGTCAAATTGAACGAAACCAACAAGTCTTAATAAATAAAAATGTTAAATGATAAGGGCATTGTTAGTTTCATCGGAAGTGTTAGCTATTTTTGAATAAGCACGAAACAAGTCTTTTATGTGATTGATTTTTTTTTAATGAAGCTGTCCATAAAATATTTACTGAGTCTAATGGGGACACCAGATAGGGCACTGTTGCACCAGTGACCTTCTAAAACATGGATGTTTTAGTAGAGCCTACAGGGATGTATTTACGGCGTGTCACTGGGGTAGCAGTGCGAAAGCCTGCGGCAGGCAATGTAGCAAGCAAAATCAAGCCACCCATTACAAATCGCGTTATTTAGGCTCCTCTACTAGACTCAGTAAAAGTGTTTATGTGGAGGAGTTGCTATGCCGAGGCCTAGAAGAACTCAGATTAGTGTTGAAGACACACCCTTCTATCATTGTTGTAGTCGCGTTGTTCGGCGTGCATTTTTATGCGGTGATGATAGTTACTCGGGTAAAAACTATGACCATCGCCGCGCTTGGGTAGAATCGCTACTGTTTGAACTTGAGG
>NZ_JAKKRM010000043.1:0-3916 GCF_025654295.1 Shewanella sp. SM23 | reverse complement strand
TTACAGCGTAAACAAAAAGGAGACCGGCTCGGTATTGTCGTTTTAGATTTTTATAATAATGAATTGAGTAATATAGATAATAGGAATGCAGAGCTTATTATTAATACCAACTCTGATGTAATATTAAAAATCTAGGGTCTGTTGATCTTTCTAGAGTGTTTTTTAGACAGCATGGCAAGACGTTATAATTTTCTTCGCCAAAAGTAACCATAATCCTCAAGCTATGCCAAGACTTATGCTAACCGATGCCCGCAGGGAAAAGCTATTTCATTTAATGAGGAGCACTGGCAGTGTTTATGACAAACCTGAACATAAGTAAATATTCGAAGATATGCTTTACCGCCTTCTAACAGATATCCCTTGGCGAGATACCTGATGGGATTGGTCATTGGAATATGGCCTTTAGGCGATTTAATTGGTGGTAAAACATATCTTCCTTTTATTCAAATCTTAGCTAATCCTTCTGACATGGAAGGGAACATTATTGATGGCTCGATAATGCGGGTTCACCTATATTAAGTAGTGAGAGTATTAGTAAACGTTGAGGCGGTAATTCAACCAAAACCCACCTAGTAGTGGACTGTGGGGGATTGCCAATTTATTTCGAATAATCAAAAGTCCTGATAACGCGATATTAAACCTAGTTGAGCACTTGAAAGAGTGTTGACACTGTGATTGCTGATAAAGATTATTACAGCGATGTTTTTTGTAAATTTATTGAAGTAAAGGTGACTAATCCATTATTCAAACACGCCTCGATATAAATACTCCTCAGAAGAAGGTTGATTAATGTTTATATCGTTATTGGTTTATAGTAGATAATGCTTCTGGAAGAGTTAAACACTATCAAGAAATATTGAAATGTACTACTCCAGCATTATGTTGCTGGCACATTACGCTAATTTCGGTGCCGATTCATTCATAATACAGCTAGTACTAGGAGGAGGACAAAAAGTATAGTAATCACTAAGCATGTTAAATTGGGTTAATAAATACGATGAGGATATAGATGATGAATTATAATGCAACTACTGAGAAAAATGGAGCTGAACAAGTAAATTATGTGACATTTTGGCGAGACCCTTCCACCATAGTGACACAAGGAAACTTCTTCTCTATTATGCAAGTTACAGAGGATATGAAAAAGGCAATCAAGGATAGTAAAGGTCAATATCTCTTTTCAGAAGTAGGTGCTGGAATTAAAGCTATTGTTTTAATTGGCACCTCCGTTCAAGTTTTTAATTATCTAGAAGAGAACTCCAGTGTTTACATTGAAAATCAAATTAAAGAGCTTCCTGAAATATATGTTGGAGTAGCTAATTATATAAAAAAAGCTAAATATATAGGTCTATTTCCTTTGCAAGACATTCTAGTGCAAGCGGTCAATCAGGCATCGGCATTTACACCAGGGAATATAGTAACTGATGCAGGTGGAGTCCCTCAAAATCTGAAGGGATTATATGATGTAACACACGCAATGAGTAGTAAAGAACAATCAGTTGGCCAGTTGATTTATGTGAAAATTAGTTATTTTAAAGAAGATAAAATGGAATTAGTTGGCAAATCTAGAATTAGCTTAGGAAATATTTTGAAATATATGCAGAAAAATAGATGAAATATCGTGATATTTATTGTTTAATGGTCATTGTCACTTTTTATAATTATAATTAGCAACATTCTATAATTAAGCCGTTAGCATGTAGATTACACTGCACCGCTATCGGCTTAAACTTAAAAGTTTTTTGGCGGCTTTGTTTCCTAAATCGAGTCAGCGAAAAAACTCTCATCATTGTTCAAATATCAAGCTACACAGTGGGTTTCAGGCATACCTAGCCCAGGGCGAGATCGTGAATATATTTTAACCGTTTTGCCCCCAATTTGACGGACGGTGTCGATTATGATCTTATGCTCTCTTTTTCTTATAGAGAGCATCAGAGCATGTACCTTGAAGCCTTCACGTCTCATTTCAACTCGATTGCTGACAGCCGACAATCTGCCAAAGTAACTTACCCATTGCATGATGTATTGTTCGTCACTCTGTGTGGTGTGATTGCTGGGGCCGAAGGCTGGTCAGAAATCCATGACTATGCTCTCGGACATCATAACTGGTTTAAAGAAAAGGGAATTCTGACCGAAGGTGCCCCTGTCGATGACACCATTGCACGTATTATCTCTCGTATCGAGCCGGAACAGTTCCGACTGTGCTTTGCTAATTGGATGCGAGCCATTCATGAGATGAGTGATGGTCATCTTATTGCTATCGATGGTAAAACGCTTTGTGCCTCATACAATCGTGAAGACCGGCGCTCAACCATTCATATGGTCAATGCGTTTGCCTGTGCCAATAAAGTGGTGCTGGGGCAAGTAAAAACTTCAAATAAATCCAATGAGATAACCGCAATCCCAGC
Organism: Shewanella sp. SM23; assembly: GCF_025654295.1. NCBI lineage: Bacteria > Pseudomonadati > Pseudomonadota > Gammaproteobacteria > Alteromonadales > Shewanellaceae > Shewanella > Shewanella sp. SM23. The sequence goes on along the minus strand of NZ_JAKKRM010000043.1, from coordinate 1,508 downwards.
ACTGCTCCAGTTGTTAGATATAGAAGGAGCGCTGGTATCAATCGACGCTATGGGTTGCCAGACAGAGATTGCAACGCAGATAGTCGAGCAAGGAGGTGACTACTTACTTGCAGTGAAGGCGAATCAAAGTTCATTACATGAGGCCGTGGTCAGTGCTTTCAGTGAAGCGCGCAGCAATCCTCTTGATGGACTCGTTATTGAAAAGAATAGAGGCCGTATTGAGGCAAGAGCCTACTATGTAATGCCTGCAAGCCAGCTCCAAGCTAACTTCTCTAAGTGGATGAAATTGAACACATTAGGTATGTGTTTGAGTTATCGGCATACGAAAGGGAAAGAGGCGGAGCTGAGCTACCGTTACTATATCAGTTCAGCCACACTCGATGAGCAACAGTTAGCCGATTCAGTTCGTGGTCATTGGGGAATTGAGAACTGCTTACACTGGGTGCTAGATGTCTCAATGAAAGAAGATAGTTGCTGAAGAAATCACATAAGAGTTATCCCCAGGCATTTAAAGATGAAGCTGTCTTGATGGTGCTAGAACAAGGTTATAGCGTTGCCGATGCGGCAAAGTCTCTTGGAGTTAGCACGAGCCTGCTTTACAACTGGAAGGAAAAACACGAAGCCCTGCAACAAGGCATCACCTTAGAAGAGCCTGAGCGTGATGAGTTGAAGCGATTGCGTAGAGAAAACAAAGAATTACGCATGGAGAAAGAAATTCTAAAAAAGGCAAGCGCCTTCTTTGCGAGAGAAATGAAGTAAGATTTCGTTTCATCAAACTGCAATCTCACCTGTTTCCTGTAGCACTGTTATGTCGAGTCATGAGTGTAAGTAAATCAGGTTATTACGATTGGCATAAGCGCCCTGCAAACGTGATAAGCCTTGAAACACTGAAGCTTTATCGCCTTGTTCGACAGCTATTTAAGCAAAGTCGAGGCAGCTTAGGGGATCGTGAAATGGTGAAGAAATTGCGCAAGGAAGGCTACCAGCTTGGTCGCTATCTCGTTCGTAAAATGATGCACCGCCTTCGACTCAAAGCAACCCAGCGACGCGCTTACAAGGTGACGACGCAGCGGAAACACTCAAATGCAGTGGCTGATAACCTGTTAAACATGAACTTTAATCCCGTATCGGTTAATCAGGTTTGGGCGGGTGACGTGACCTATTTAAAGACGGGTGAGGGCTGGATGTATTTAGCTGTGGTGATGGATTTATATTCACGCCGGATTGTGGGATGGCACATAGACAAACGCATGACCACAGATTTGATATCTAAGGCATTAATGAAAGCCTACAACCTGCGCTAACCAGCGCGAGGGTTGGTATTTCACAGTGACCTAGGCTCGCAATATACCAGTAAGCAATTCGGTAGGCTGCTATCGAGCTATGGTATCCGAGCCAGCATGGGTGATGTGGGAGCGTGTTGGGATAACGCCGTTGTTGAGCGTTTCTTTGGTAGCTTGAAACACGATTGGATTTTTAAAGTTGCTCAACCAACAAGGGAGTTTATG
>NZ_JAKKRM010000042.1:0-4387 GCF_025654295.1 Shewanella sp. SM23 | reverse complement strand
TTTTGCTAAGCGACCTTAGATAGAATACAGATACTTGATAAAGTTTGAACTCAAACAAAGCAAATCAGCTTTCCGAATTATTATTAGCGTGAGCCAGTGATGGACACGGTAATAAACAGAATTTGCTTGGTGACAATAGCCTTGTGGAACCACCTGATCCCATCCCGAACTCAGAAGTGAAACGCAAACGCGCCGATGGTAGTGTGGGGTCTCCCCATGTGAGAGTAGGTCATCGCCAAGCGCCTAATTATCTCATTGAGATGTAACCAAGCCAGCTGAATAAGCTGGCTTTTTTGCGTCTATAATTTGTTAATTGGAGTGATTTTCCTGCTTTTCTCTCTGTTCTTCATCCAGCCATCTTCTCTAGCATGAGCTGCAATCCTCGCTTTTAGCAGTTACAATACGTTTTTGTCGTCATTGAACAAACACATGTCTCTATCTCATAGCCTTCAATCATTTAATTCCTTTGGTTTAGCCCAGTCTTGCGCGGATCTTGTTGAAGCGCACTCAAAAGAAGCTGTTAAGGCGATATGTCTGTCACTATGGCAACAGCAATTGCCTATGTTGGTGCTTGGTGGTGGTAGCAATCTGGTCTTTACGGAGGACTTTAACGGCACAGTTGTCAGGGTTTTATCGAAAGGGATAAAAGTATCTGAAGACACAGAAGCGTTTTATCTCGATGTTGAGGCGGGTGAGAATTGGCACGAGTTAATTCAGTTTACGCTCGAGCATGGCATGTTTGGGCTGGAGAATATGGCATTAATTCCTGGGACGGTTGGTGCAGCACCTATTCAGAATATTGGCGCTTATGGTGTTGAACTATGTGATGTGTGTGATTGGGTTGAGTATCTTGATTTACCCTCAGGTGAATTTGTGCGCATCAGCACAGCTGAGTGTCAATTTGCTTACCGTGAGTCTATTTTCAAAGACAAATTGCGCAATCTTGCTGTAGTCACAGCTGTTGGACTGCGCTTAACTAAACGTTGGCAACCGCGTTTGGCCTATGGTCCATTGCAATCATTTGATCCTGCAGCTGTTACAGCGCATGAGATTTTTGAGCGCGTATGCCAAGTACGAAGTGAAAAGCTTCCTGATCCCGCAGTGCTTGGCAATGCAGGCAGTTTCTTTAAAAACCCCATTGTAAGCGCGGCCTGTTATCTCGATTTAGCACAGCGTTTTCCGACGATAGTGGGCTACGCACAAGCGGATGCAACAGTGAAATTGGCTGCAGGCTGGTTGATTGAACAAGCGGGACTGAAAGGTTTTGTGCTCGGCAATGTGGCAGTGCATGACAAGCAAGCCTTAGTGTTAGTGAATCGAGGCGGAGCAACGGGGCATGATATTTGCCGCCTAGCGCTGTATGTTATTGCGCAGGTACAGGATAAATTTGGTGTTGTGCTAGAAGCCGAGCCTAGAATCATCGGGGCTAATGGCGAAGGAGATTTGCATGTCTGATCATTGGGGAAGAAAACGCCAGATATTAGCTTTATTATCTAGCGGGCAATTTGTTTCTGGCGAGCAGTTAGCCACTGAACTTGGGATTTCGCGTGCCGCAGTGAATAAGCACATCGATGCGCTAGAAACCTATGGTGTGGCAATTTATAGCGTCAAAGGTCGCGGCTATAAGTTAGCGAATCCTATTTCTTTGATTGATGCTTCACGTTTAGTGCAATCAATTGATAACCGTTGCTTTTACTTTGATGAGATAGCAAGCACTAACGGCTTTATGCTGGACCATACAACTGAATTGAAGAATGGTGATGTGTGTGTGGCAGAGTATCAATCTGCAGGTCGTGGTCGTCGAGGCCGAATTTGGGTGTCGCCCTATGGGCATCACTTATATTTCTCGCTGTTTTGGACTTTCCCGCAGGGAATGGCGCAGGCAATGGGATTAAGTTTAGTGGTGGCCTGTACATTGGTTGAAGTGCTTAAATCTTTTGGCGTCGAGAATATTGGTGTTAAGTGGCCCAATGACATCTATTTGGATAACAAGAAGCTTGCCGGGATCTTGATTGAGATGTCGGGTCAGGCTGATAGCCAGTGCCAGCTTATCATAGGTGTTGGTGTCAATATGGCTATGTCCGAGGAGCAAGGTAAAGGTATCGATCAGCCTTGGAGTGATTTGTCAGAGTTGGTCGATATGCCTGACAAGACGGCGCTTGTTATTGCATTACATAAGCAGCTTAAGCGTGATATTCAGCTATTTGAGCGTGAAGGATTAGCTGCATTCAAGACTCGTTGGCAAGCCGCAGACTTATTTTATGGCCGTGAAATACGTTTGCTTATGGGGGAAAAGTCTGTCGAAGGAATTTGTCGAGGCGTTGATGAGCAAGGTGCGGTATTGCTCGAAACCGCCGACGGTGTTCAAGCATTTATCGGCGGTGAAATTAGCTTAAGGGCACGCTAAGTACCCAAGAGTCAATTTTACATAAGGCTATTTGCGCATCAGCACGTGGGACATCAAATGATCCTGACCTTTCTGCAGGATCAAATGGGCTCTCTCACGGGTCGGTTGAATGTTAAGTTGTAGGTTTGGACCATTGATTGTGTCCCAAATATTAGCGGCAATCGTATTGGCCTCATCATCGGTTAGCGTCGAATAGTGATGAAAATAAGATTTTTTGTCACTGAATGCACCAGAGCGGAACTGCAAAAATCGTTCTTTATACCATTGTTTTAGCAAAGGTTCTTCTGCATCGACATAAATAGAAAAGTCGACAAAATCGGAGACGAAAGGACGACGAGTATCAACGGGGGAGTCGAGTCCTGTTTGTAGTACATTTAAGCCTTCTAAAATTAAGATGTCTGGTTGAGAAACCGTTTGGTGCTGATTCTTAACGCGGTCATAGGTGACGTGTGAATAGATAGGGGCTTTGACATGTGGCTGACCGGATTTCACTGCGGAGATAAACTCAACCAGCATTTTCATATCGTAACTTTCTGGAAATCCCTTACGCTGTAATAGTCCTTTACGTTTTAAGTCCGCCAGAGGATACAAAAAACCATCTGTTGTCACCAAATCAACTTTTGGGTGTTCAGGCCAGTGTCGTAGTAAAGCTTGCAAAATACGTGCTGTGGTGCTTTTCCCGACGGCGACACTACCAGCAATACTAATGATGTAAGGACTTTTTGATGGTTTTTGACCGAGGAATTCATCAACCACTAAGCCTCGTTGTTGCTTAGCTTTAACGATCAAATTCAGTAGCCGGCTAAGGGGAAGATAAATATCGGTCACTTCCGATAAGGAAATCTTTTCATTTATGCCTCTAAGGTTCTCCAAGTCTTGCTCACTCAGTGTCAACGGCACTGAATCTCGTAACTCAGACCATTGCAGGCGCTCGAAGGCGAGATAGAGTGCTTTTTGAATTGAATTTTTAGAAGTCATTGGCTTTCCTCAGCTTAGGAAAGGCACAGTACACTATGAGATTATTTGGAACAATACTAAATGGGTGATTGCAGTCGTGTTTCCGTTACCGTTTGATGTATTCGCTGTTTAATTGGCCGTCAAAGTTGCATAACGTGTAAAAAAACACCGTTCAAGCGCTTTTTTTACGTAAATAGGCGTTTTTTACTTGCACTTGGGAGCGCATTTACCTAATATCCCGTTCCGAAATGATAATGCCGGCATAGCTCAGTTGGTAGAGCAACTGACTTGTAATCAGTAGGTCCCGAGTTCGACTCTTGGTGCCGGCACCATTTTCTGTGGAGGGGTTCCCGAGTGGCCAAAGGGATCAGACTGTAAATCTGACGGCTCAGCCTTCGAAGGTTCGAATCCTTCTCCCTCCACCACTTTTTTCTAGGTAGTTAGGTAGCCTTAGTTAGGTTGCGCGGACATCGTATAATGGTATTACTCCAGCCTTCCAAGCTGATAACGCGGGTTCGATTCCCGCTGTCCGCTCCAAATTAGTTGCTGATATGGCTCAGTTGGTAGAGCACACCCTTGGTAAGGGTGAGGTCGGCAGTTCGAATCTGCCTATCAGCACCAGCCTCTCTAAATTTAGCTCCTGCGCCTAAACATAATCGGTTCGATGTCATTTTAATGCATCGGATTTTTTCTATATGTTAGTTTTCATCACCAAGAATCTTGGACTGAGGCATTACCATGGCTAAAGCTAAATTTGAACGTATTAAGCCCCATGTAAACGTGGGCACCATTGGTCACGTTGACCATGGTAAAACCACACTGACTGCAGCTATCTCTCACGTACTGGCTAAGACCTACGGTGGCGAAGCTAAAGACTTCTCTCAAATCGATAACGCTCCTGAAGAGCGTGAGCGCGGTATTACGATCAATACCTCTCACATCGAATATGACACGCCTTCACGTCACTACGCACACGTAGACTGCCCAGGCCACGCTGACTATGTTAAAAACATGATCACTGGT
>NZ_JAKKRM010000041.1:0-4562 GCF_025654295.1 Shewanella sp. SM23 | reverse complement strand
TTACAGCGTAAACAAAAAGGAGACCGGCTCGGTATTGTCGTTTTAGATTTTTATAATAATGAATTGAGTAATATAGATAATAGGAATGCAGAGCTTATTATTAATACCAACTCTGATGTAATATTAAAAATCTAGGGTCTGTTGATCTTTCTAGAGTGTTTTTTAGACAGCATGGCAAGACGTTATAATTTTCTTCGCCAAAAGTAACCATAATCCTCAAGCTATGCCAAGACTTATGCTAACCGATGCGTAGGGGAAGGAATTTCATTTAATGAAAAGCACTGGCCGCGTTTATAATAAACCGGAACACAGACAAACACTTGAACTTCGAGCGGTTATCCCTTGATGAGTCTACCCCAATAGCTTAGTCGTTGGAGTGTGACTTTTAGGCGGTTTCATTGATGGTCTAAGAAAGGCATTCTGGCTCATTTATTCAAAGTCTTAACCTATTTTGCTGACATAGAATTGGTCTTGATTGATGGCTCGATAGTGCAGTTACTCTGAATGATGAAAGTATTGTTAAAAGTCGAAGTATTCAACTTAAATTTATTCAGCAGTGAGATGTGAAGGATTACCTATTTAGAATTATCAGAAGACCAGGAGCATGATATTATACATACTCAAAAGCTAATTGAGCACTTAAAGCAGATTGATATTTTGATTGCTGATAAAGGTTATGACAGTAATTTTTGTCAAGTTATCGGAGCCCAAGGCGGGACATTAATTATCCAAAAGTTCCACGGTATAAATATGTTTCAGGAGTGGGTATATTGATATTTATATAAACATTGGCATTTAGTAGATAATTATTTTTGAATATTTAAATGTTGTCGAATTATATCAGAAAGTTATGATAAAGCAAGAAGCTGTACCAGTATGGTTTCATTGGCACTTACATTAATGGGGTTCCCAATGTATTTACTACTAATATTTACGCAACAAAAATCAATAGATCTACTTAATAATAGCTGTTTAAATTTAGCAATGTGTTCCTAATCATAATTAGTGGGGGTTTCAGAGTAATTATATAGTAGTGACTAAATATAGTTAATGATATTTATCAAAACAATTATGGTATAAATAATGAATCACAATGCAACGACTGGAACAAATGGAGCCGCACAAGTCAATTATGTTGATTTTTGGAGTGACCCTTATAATACTATTGTCACAAGGAAGTTTCTTCTCTATTATGCAAGTTATAGATGATATGAAGAAGGCAATTAAGGATAGTAAAAGTCAGTATCTATTGTCAGAAGTAGGCGCTGGCATTAAAGCTATTTTGCTCATTTCTACAAATCTGCTTTTCCTAATTTACTCAGCTATACCCGCTTTCTTGAGGTGATGCCCACTGTGTGAGTGCCGCTTTGCCGCTACTTTTCCAGCCTCAAGAGTGGCCCCTCAGACATCGAATTTGTAGATTCAACCAGCATTAAAGTGTGTCATAACCTACGTATTCATCGCCATAAAACCTTGGCGGGGCTGGCGTGCAGAGGTAAAGGCACCATGGGGTGGTTCTATGGCTTTAAGCTGCATTTGATTGTGGATCATCAAGGCGGAATAGTGGCGGCCAAAGTGACTCCTGCGAATGTACATGACACAAAACCGGTGAACGAGATGGTGCACAGTGGCATGAATAAACTCTATGCAGATAAAGGGTATATCAGTAAGGCAACGAGGTGCAGCGCCATTTTTATTAACAGCATCCCGCAAAGTTTACCATCGATAAAGATCCATGGCTTAGATGAGTTTCAAGTGTCCAAACAGTGGCATTAGGAAAGGTAGTTACCATAACATGCTTACTCTGATCATGTTTAAGTCTAAAAGTTTCCGTCAGTTAACAAAGTATGCTCCCGCCCTGACTACTGCATAGCTTATCAATCGTCCGCTAACATTAGGTTTTTGACTTATTTTTATTTGCAAACTTTTCGTTAATGTGCTCTTTTTAAAAAATTTTTTCCTGCTACTTTTAAAAGATAGTCATGAATTACTTCTAATGGTGATAATTATGAATAAGCTAATTACTGATAATGATGTGCCTATAGGTTATAAACTATTGCTGGATACGCTTTCTATATGGGGGGTTTCTCGTTATGTTGGCGTGACTGGTGGCGGGGTAATTCATTTTCTAAAATATATTAATCCACTTGTAAATAATTGCGCGGAAGAACAAAGCTTTTTCTCTATTGCTGAGTATAATGCTGGGTTTATTCCACTAGGATATTATCTGAGCAGCGGTAGAATTGCTGCTGCAGTAGCTACGACAGGAGCGGCGAGTAAGCTACTGAGTTGCGGCCTAAGCGATGCGAAACTGCATGATATTCCAGCTGTATATATTGTCCCCCTCATCGGAGAGGAAATACACGGATATTCACCATTGCAAGATACTACAAAGCATGGTAGCAATATTGTCGCCCAACTACGCAGCGAGTTGCCAGAATCCGTCTTTGTGCTTGACTCGCCAAATACACTCGCTGAAAAATTATCGTCTGCCCGTGTTCAGTTGGAAAGGGCAAAACCAATAGTACTTGTTTTGCTACATAAAGCGCTCAACAGTCCTACATATAATCCCACGAAAACTATTGCATCGATAAAATTACCAGTGCAAAACTTTTCATTCATCGAATTTTGTGACGAATTTCGACACGATATTAAGGGGCGACGTCTAGTATTACTAGTTGGAGAGGAAATGGTCCGCTACCCAAATGCCGCAGCCCTGACTACACAATTTTGTCAGATACTGCGCTGTGCTGCCATCTGGAGTATCAATGGTGCCAATGCGGTGCAACGGGATAATCCTTATGGATTTGGTTATATATCATTCGGGGGTAATGATGAAGCCTTGTCTCTCTATCAATCAATAGGGAAAGATGATGTGTTGTTAGTACTAGGAGCCTGCCCTGATGAATACACTGTTAATTTACAAAAATTTTCTGCCGCTAAAACATTTTTCCTAACCAACTACTCAGGAAGTTATGGACAAATAGATAATAGTTTTTCCCATATGAGCCAAGGAGCATATCACCAGGTCTCTGGCCCACTGGATCAATTATTGCGTAACCTTATGGCTGCTGCACAACAACAGCCGTTCAACAATATTCCCTCACCCTTAGCTCCAAATAATCTCAATCACCGCCAATATCCACCTCCACGCAGCGGTTATGTTGATATGGCCGAACTTTATCAGCGACTTGATCGTTGGTGGCCAGCCGGCTCTATTGGTTTTGATGATGTTTGCCTATCTTATAAAGACAGACAATATGTTACTCAGCGTCCAAATAACAATATTCAATTTTATTCGCTCTACCGAGGCTCTGCAATGGGGGGGGCGTTTGGAGCTGCTATAGGGGCAAAACTTTCACTGCCAACGCGTCCAGTGTTCCTCTTTACTGGTGATGGATGCTTTCGGCTATTTTCAGGTTCATTAGGAGAAGTAAGTGAACTGGGATTAGTAATTTTTCTCGTCAATAATGCCAGTTTTTCGATAGTCGGTCAGGGGTTGCCCATCATCTTACCGGAGATTGAAGAAAAAAAATATCATGCCAACCTAAAGCAATTAGATTATTGTTCAATAGCACGAGCTTGCGGCTGGGAGGCTGAACAACTTGCACCTGATTTGAGTAATCTGAATTACTTATTAGATAAAACAACGGGTAATATAATGAAATCTTTGCTCATTGACATCCCAGTCGACGCGTTACAAGTACTGGGTCGTAATCCTCGAGTACAAAATCTTTAAGGAGAAATTTATGATCAACTTTCCAGACAAGACGCTAATTAAGCATATCGACATTGACTATCAAAAACTGAGTGGTAAACCTCTCCCTAGCCCTAAAAACCTTACCGATCGTAGTTGGTGGCTGCATCATGAGGCGCCATATAGCATATTGGCCCACAATACAGATATCGATCCGTATTTTATTTATGCCAACCAGTATGCGTTGGAATGTTTTGAATACCTGCGCGAGGAGATATCGCGACTCCCCTCACGCTTGAGCACGCCTGTATCCGAACAGCAGAAACGACAATTATTGCTGGATGAGTTAACAAATAAAGGCATCGTCCATGGTTATTCTGGTGTACGGATAACGCGTACGGGTAAATCCTTCAATATCTATAACGGTGCTATCTGGCAGTTAAAAGATAGTGATGGAAAGTTATGGGGACAAGGTGCACTGTTTTGGCTTTCACCTAATGGCAGTGAACACAATTTTGACGTTTGATTACGGCAGCTCATATGAACTGCCCTAGTTTAGCGACCAATATCCCGTTGTGAAAGGTGAATAATCCATTAACACAAATATGCTTTGAATTGTACTGGTCAACCCAAACTGGACACTTTTACTTGAGAATTTTCAAACTCTACAGGTGACAGATCGTCATTAGCAGAATGAAGCCGCTCCAAGTTGTAATATTTCATGTAAGCCGTCACATCTTGCTTCATAAACTCCCTTGTTGGTTGAGCAACTTTAAAAATCCAATCGTGTTTCAAGCTACCAAAGAAACGCTCAACAACGGCGTTATCCCAACACGCTCCCACATCACCCATGCTGGCTCGGATA